>JAITMZ010000040.1 GCA_031290725.1 Spirochaetaceae bacterium | reverse complement strand
TCACGCCCCAGATCCAACTGGGGATACCCGGTGGCATACAGTAACCGGAAGCGCACCTGGGGATTCAGGCGCGGCGAGATCACACGGTAGGCCGCAGCCTCCCCCTTAATCTGCAACTGCCGGTAATTTTCGGCAAAATGAGGAAAAACCAGGGAATAATCCGCCGTGAGCGCGGTGCGGAAGCCGTCCCGGAAATTG
This sequence comes from Spirochaetaceae bacterium, assembly GCA_031290725.1. GTDB lineage: Bacteria > Spirochaetota > Spirochaetia > Treponematales > Treponemataceae > JAISTZ01. The sequence continues at coordinate 7,095 of JAITMZ010000040.1, read as the reverse complement.
CCGGTCCAGTTGACGTCCCGGTATTCCAGGGTATCCGAAAAGCTAACCGTCCCCTTTGCCGGCCCGTAGCGCGCGTATTCCGGCGCGTTCTCCTGGGTTCGCTCCGGTTGGTAGGTGCCCGCAAGTCCCATGCCCATTTGGTTTGTCAGATTTTCGGACAACCGGTAGGTAACTCCGGGTTTGAACACGGCTGTCTGGGTTTGGTATTCATAGACGATGGCCTCGTCTACCCGCACCGGGACGAGGGGCCGCCCCGCCATAAAAAACAGACTCAGTTCCATTTTTTCGTTTAACCGGATGCCCTGGAGCATCAGCATGAAAAAAAAATTGGGGTCCGCCCACGCCAGTTTTCCCTGCTCGTCGGGGTAGGCCTGGTAGCTGCCGCCCATCCCCGCGCTTCGCAATGTTCCCATGAAATTGGGCATCATGGCGTACATTCCCATGGTAAGGCCCTGATTGGAATTGTAAAACAGCATGGGGAGGGGGAACACCGCCACGCCGTCCACGATATGCACCTCCAACATCACGGGAATTGTCCCGTCCCCCAGGGCATCCCCATAGTCTGTGGAAATTTCCACGGATTGAAAAAACCGCATATTTTCTAGACGCTGCCGCCGGTCCGACGCAAAGGTTTCCACCGCCTCCCGCGAGGCAAAGCGCTGCCCCACAGGATTTCCGAACCGTCCCGTCAAGGAAGACGACTTGGTCCTTCCGGTAACCGAATAGATTTCTCTAAAAATCATATAGGTCTCCGCACCGAGCGGTGGGAAGATGAACAACAGGGCAATGATGCCCAGCAATCGGATACGCATCACAGATATTTTGTCCATACTAGCGGGAAAAAAAAATAAAGTCAAGAGGGCGCGGTTAGATTTAACGTGGCGCAATGCGAGCCCTTGACTTTTTTTTTTTCGCGTGGTACCCTGTCAATATGAAAGAACGCTTTTTATTCACGTCAGAATCGGTGAGCGAAGGCCACCCTGACAAACTTTGCGACCAGATCGCGGATTCCGTGCTGGACGCCTGCTTGAAGGACGATCCAGAGAGCCACGTGGCCTGTGAGGTATTTGCGTCCACCGCCTTTGTGCTGGTAGGCGGTGAAATCACCACCGGCACCTACGTGGACGTGCAGGACATCGTACGTACCGTGGCAAAGGACATCGGTTACGATAGCGCCGATGCGGGACTGGATTACAACGCCATGGCCATATCCAACATGATCCATGCCCAATCCCCGGACATCAACCAGGGGGTCGCCGGAAAGGGTCTGGCGGAATACGCGGGGCAGCAGGGGGCCGGTGATCAGGGCATGATGTTCGGCTTTGCCTGCAACGAAACGCCGGAGCTTATGCCCGCGCCCATCATGTTTGCCCACCGCCTCATGCGGGAGGCGGCGGCGTTGCGGAAGTCCGGTGCCCTCCCCTGGCTCAGACCGGATGCCAAAAGCCAGGTGACGGTGGAATACGAAGGGCACAAACCGGTGCGTATCGATGCGGTGGTGCTGTCTCACCAGCACACCCCGGAGGTGACCAACGCCGCCATCCGTGAGGGTCTCATCGAATCGGTGATAAAACCGGTTCTAGGAAACACGGGCCTTTTAGACCGCAAAACCCGGTTTTACATCAACCCCACCGGGCGCTTCGTTATCGGCGGGCCCACCGGCGATACCGGGGTGACTGGCCGCAAGATCATCGTGGATACTTACGGTGGCATGGGCAGGCATGGGGGGGGCTGCTTCTCCGGCAAAGACCCCAGCAAGGTGGACCGGTCGGCGGCGTACATGGCCCGCCACATCGCCAAGACCATCGTGGCGGCGGGGCTGGCCGACCGGGTGGAGCTGCAGTTGTCCTATGCCATTGGTGTGCCCTTCCCCATCTCGGTTTCCGTGGATACCTTCGGGACCGGCACGGCATCGGAAAGCGCCATCGCCCGGGCGGTGCCGGAGGTATTCGACTGCTCCCCTGCGGGGATTATCGCGGCTCTGGGCCTGAAGCGCCCCATCTACCGCGCCACCGCCGCCTATGGGCACTTTGGCCGACCGGAGTTCCGCTGGGAGCAAACCGACAGGGTCGAGGCGCTCAAACGAGCCGTGGATTAAGTTTCAGGTAACCTGATGACCTCTCTTTCGTCCGCCGCCATAGACCAAATCTTCCGCCGCTTTCAGGCCGCCAATCCCCATCCTGAAAGCGAGTTGAAGGCACCCAATCCCTTCACGTTTCTGGTGGCGGTGGTGCTTTCCGCCCAGGCCACCGATGTGGGGGTGAACAAAGCCGCACCCGCCCTCTTCGCCGTGGCGGATACGCCGGAAAAAATGTTGGCCCTGGGAGAAGATCAGCTCATTCCATACATCAAGACCATCGGCCTGTATCGTTCAAAGGCACGGCACATCATGGGACTGTCGGCGGCGCTGGTGGAGCGCTTCGGCGGGCACCTTCCCCGCACCCGTGAAGAACTGGAAAGTTTGCCCGGCGTGGGTCCCAAGAGCGCCAATGTGGTGCTCAACGTAGTCTTCGGTGAGCCGGCCATGCCGGTGGACACGCACCTCCTGCGGGTGAGCCCCCGGATAGGCCTGTCGGACGGTACTACCCCCCAGGTGGTTGAACGGGACCTCGTGGCGCAAATTCCCGCACCCTACCTGCACCACGCGCACCACTGGCTGCTTCTCCACGGGCGCTACGTGTGTACTGCCCGAAAACCCCACTGTACCCAGTGTCTCATCGCCGACCTGTGCGCCCATAAATCGGCGCTTCCTTAGGGACACGCTGATTTATGGCTGTTTCAGGGGTTGGTACACCGATTTTCCCTCCAGGGTGATCCGACTGCCCTCCGCAAGGGCGATCTTTGCCAGTACCTGTAGCGGACGGGCAGTATCGATCACCGGGGCGGCGGCAAAACGCAGGGGGACGATGCCTTCCAGAGTCTTCTGGGTGTCGTAACCCACCAAAAAGTCGCAGGTCAAACCCTTTGCTTCGGTCTGCAGGTTGGATACCCGGCCGGACCAAATCACCCAGCAATCCTGGTAGCGCGGAGGGTCGGCAGCCACATCCTGGTAGCGGTACTTGTCGATGAGGGTGTCGAAGCCGGGTTCCTCAAAATAGTTCATTAAAATCCGCGCGTTTTGCCGGATATGGGGCGCGGTGTTGGAATTCAGGAGGCGATTCACCTCAACCTGCGCGGCGTTGTCCCGGCCCTGCTGGAAAAACTTCCGCGCCCGCCCGTAGGAACTCAGAATTTCCCGGGAGGTCAAAATCCAGCGGTAGGTATTGGCGGACAAGTCTTCTTCCAGGGCATTCTTCCGGTCCTCCGCAGTCAGCTCGAATCGGCTTAAATCTGCGCGCCCAGGGATGGAGGAGGGGCGGCGGTTTAGGAAAAAGAACAACCCCCCGGGCAGTATAACCGCCGCGATACAGGCGCATACCACGGCACGGACGGCCACGGGATTGTACCCTAGGGGCGGGTAAAAATGCGCTAATTTTCCTCGTTCACGCCACTCAAAAATCGTGTCAGGATCACCGTGTTTTTGAATGAAATCCAGGGCTTCCCGTTTTATCCTGTTCGCCGGGTCAATATCAGGATCCAAGTAGTAATCCAGGGCGCGGGCCGTGTCGCCGCAGCGCAGATGCAGCACCGCCAGACCCAGCATGAGGTTGGTATCCTTCATCTTGATCTTTCGCGCTTTCCGGTAATTTTCCTCGGCTCCGGCGGGGTGGTTTGAATAGAGGCATGCGGTTCCCAGGGTGTAAAAATACTCAAACGAATCCTGGTAATCTGCGGGGCAGGACTCTAGCAGACGGATAACCTTTGAAAATCGCCGGCATTGGAGCAACTTTCTTGCACGGAGCAGCATGGAAGTAGACACAAGACTACTCCTGCCACCTTAATTTTTTCAAAACCCGGTCCAGTTCCACGTTCAACCGGGTGATTTCGTCACGATTCAGGCCGTGGACGCCGTTGGGGCCTTGGGAAAGCCGGGTAATCTGGTCGATCAGGCTCAGGGCATAGTCGATATCCTTCTCCATATTGGGATTCAGGGGCATCGGAAGGGGCACCACGGGCTGTATGGAACCGGTTACCCCCGGCGGCATACCGATGTTTGGGTTTACCGGCACCACAGCTCCCGGAGGCGGTACCGGACTGTTTTGCAGGCCCTCGGGTCCCGACGCGGGGATCTGGAAGGCAGGGGGCGGATTCACCGTCAGGGTGCTGCTATCCGGCTGCAGAGGGTCCACCGGCGGACGGCTCACGTCCCGGGCGTCCAAGGAAGCCGAGGGCGGATAGAAGGCCACCACCGCAGGGGGCTGATCGCCGTTGGACAGGGAGATGTAGAAGGTCACGGTATTGGTGGCGTTGTGGGCCAGTATTACCGGCTCCCAGCGCATCTCTATCGCCGGATTGCTGATGGAAAAAATTGAGGTAAAGCTCCGGCCCACGGATATGCCCGACTCCCAGGATGGGGCGTTGAGGATGTCCTTGTTTGCCATGGTGACCGTCTGCGGGGTACTGATTCCCGGCCCGTAAAACAAAAAGCGCAGGGAGTGGTTGTATTCTTCCATCCGGATCCACTGGTGAGTTTCCGGGGCACCGATCTGATACTCACTTTTGATGGACTGTACCGCGGCGGTGGAAAAATAATTTTTATTCCGCTCACCCCAAACCGTATCGAACACTCCCTTCAGGGCGAAGGGCTGCTGGTTGCCGGACATATTTTTGACCTTCACGTCTACCCGAAATGTGTCCGCAGGGAGACCGGGCAGGGTTTCAATGAAGCTAAATTCCACGATGATCTCCGCCTGGTTGCGGATGGAATAGATTAACGCGCCGCCGCCCTGGGTTTGGTAGGCCTGAACGGTGGTACCCGCTTCACGGCGGAGCTTGTACATCTTAGAACCGATGAGCACATAAAAAGCGGTGGAGCCGGAGTGTTCCTGTTTATCGAACAGGGGGTATTGCTTGCCGTTTTCATCGATCACATAGAGGGAGAAGATGCCGCTTTTATCATTAAGCAGCAGTCTGAGCCGCTGTTTGACGATGTCAATTTTTTCCGCCGATAGGGTACCGGTGAGAAAAAAGAGGATAGAAAAGATCAGGGCACAACGTTTTCTCACGGTAATCACTCCCTAGTACTTGTTCCGCTCTTCAATGATCGTCCAGAGGGTACGCGCCTTGTTCAGCAGAGACTGATATTCTGTGGATTCGGCGGACCGTTGATTGGGGTCGTTGAACTGGGTCTCCAGGTTGGACAACCGGTTATCGATTACCCCAGGTTGGACTCCGGATCGTACAAAACCATCATTCAGACCCATGCTGTTGGTTATCACCTCGGCGATGAGCCGCTGCTGCCCCTCAATGTGCTGCATATCCTCGACCATTTTGTTGTTCAGCGCGTTAAGGTCCGTCACCAGCTGCTGGCGCTGATTCAGGGGCACCTGCCGATAATTCAGGTCAGCGTTTCGGGTGAGCAACTCGGCAATCATCAAATCCTGCTGGAGCGGGGTGCCGACGCTGCCGTAGCTCAAGGTGACATTGTTGGTGTTTCGGGCCAGAACATCGGCGATAAAACGCTGTTGTTCCGGCGTCCATTTCTGGGGCACATTGGGTGTGGTATTCCGTATAATCAGGTCGGTGACGATCTGTACCCGCTGGTTCAGCACCTGTTTGTCCTTGTCCAACTGGGCATTCAGGGTGACCAGAGTAGAGACAAACTGCTGCTGGTCTGTTTCCGGCTGCTTGCCATACATCTGCGGCACGGCAACGGGGGGCGGGTTAGATGGCTGGGACTGCGGCACGGCGGCGGGGGGCTGATTATACGGCTGGGACTGCGGCACGGCGGCGGACAAATTCTCCGGCAGCTCAAAATAACCATCTCCCCGGACGGGCGCGGAGGAGGAGAGCTGCCTGTTCATCAGGTCGGCCTGGAACTGGCTTTCGGTACGCCGGAACCACTTGATGGTCTCGATGCGGGACTGGGCATCGGCGCGTTTGGCGTCACCGGGAAAATCCCGAATAATGCGCTCGTAGAGAGCCCGGGCGGCATCGTAATTTTCCCGTGCAAAGAAGGACTCGGCAATCCAGTATAGGGCCGAGGGAAACAGCTCATGGCTGGGATAGGAGTGGCAGAACTCGGTCAAATAGTACGCCGCGTTGGAATAATTACCGGTCAGATAATTCGCCCGACCGATGTGGTATCGCACATAGGGGCAGTAGGAGCTGCCAGGGAAGCTGGCAAGGAACACCTCCCCATCGGTGATGACGTTTCCGTATTCACCGGCGTAGAGTTCGCTCAGGATTAGCATGAACCAGTTTTCTGCGGTAGAGTACCGCGGGTTGGACACGGCGTTCCGGTAGGACTGCACCGCCGTGGGCCAATCCCGCTGGTTGTAGGCTTCGTAGCCCCGGACCAATAGGTCGTCAGATGTCTGCGCGGCACTGATGGCCATGCCGGCCATGGAAAAAGCCGCCACTAACGCGCACAACAGGATGAGTTTTTTCACTTATTGCCCCCATTTCAGAGCACCGGTAAAAAATGCCGAGCCGGACACCACGATGTCCGCTCCGGCATCAAAAACCTGTTGACAGTTTTTTTCGTTCACACCGCCGTCAACGGAAATCAAAAAACCGGTTCCACTCCTTCTTTGAATATCGGCAAGTTCCCTTATTTTCTTAAATGATAATTCGATAAATTGCTGCCCGCCGAAGCCCGGATTGACGGACATCACTAAAACCAAGTCTATATACGGCAGAATTTCGCTTAAAGCGGAGATCGGCGTGGACGGAACCAGCGCAATGCCGGCTTTTTTTCCTTGCTCGTGGATCATCTGTACAATGCGATGGTGATGTACCGCAGCCTCCAGGTGAAAAGTAAGGTAATCCGCCCCGGCGCGGATGAAGGACTCGATATGGGTCTCCGGATGCTCCACCATAAGGTGTACGTCAAAGGGCAACGCGGTACAGGGCCGGAGGGCGCGTACCACCGGCTGGCCGTAGGATATCTCCGGCACAAAGGCGCCGTCCATTACGTCGATGTGCACCAGTCCGGCGCTGCGTTCCTCGATGGTCCTCAGGGCGCCGCCCAGGTCCGCAAAATCCGCCTCAAGC
>JAITMZ010000021.1 GCA_031290725.1 Spirochaetaceae bacterium | reverse complement strand
CAGGGATACCACCTCCGCAGCCATTGTCAAAATTCTCTGGTCACCCACCGCCGGATTGGCCGCCTGTTGTTTGTTCGGTTTGAATTCCCCCAGGGCCTGTTCCGCGCCGGTCACCTGCTCTACCCGTTGGCGGGCAACGGCCAACTCCGCACCACCGCCGTGAGAATCATCGAGACGGGTTGTAGAGGTCAGGTGTACCACCCCCAATCGGCGGAGTTCGTGTATGGCGGAACGGCGCTCGCTGTTCAGTGTCACCAGAAACAGTTTTTTCATGGGTACAATCATGCGATCGCCTCCTGGGCCAATGCCTGGGCAGCCTGTTTCTCGGCAAAGACTTCCAAATTGCGCTTGGAAATTTTGCCCCGCACCACCGCCGCCACCTGTTGATCCCCCAGGTACACGGAGATCTTCTTGATGTTGGCTCTGGTGTCCGGAATTTTCACCTTCTCAAAGAGATTTACCCGCTGGGTGGTGGTACGCAGTTCAATGTTCAACAGCCGCACCTGTTCGTCCAACACACCGGCTTCCAGGTCCAGGGACAGCACCTCTTCCATTCGGTCCGCCGCCAAGTCTATCCACAGGGGGGTGGCGTACAGGTCGTAGTCGCCCCGACCGAAATCCGCACCGTCGTATACCGGAATCCGCACCCCGGCGATGTTGCCAGCCCCTTTTCGGATGTTCTTCACGGTGACCATGTCGGGCTTGAACGCCTCCGCCTCACCGAACACGGCTATCCACGCATTGAACTCCGTTTCCAGTGCCTTCCGCCGGTCCCGCACTGCCTGTGCCCTGGCTTCAATACCGCGAATTTCGGTCTGAAGCTGCTGCTTTTTAAGCGTCAGGGTGGGCAGATACCGCTCGTACATTTTGAGGCTGTCTTTCTGATGCTTTAACTCATTTTTCGTGAGTTTTATTGCTGCCAAAATTCCACCCTCCGATTACTTCGCAGGCCAGTATTGCTGAATCAAATCGGTTTTGATGCCCGTCTCTTCGCTCTTGAAACAGTCCGCCAGTATCCGCCAGCCCAGATTAAGGGCCTCTTCCAAGGGAATGTTCACCGACAAATCCATCATCTCTTTTTCAAACAGCTCGCCGTACTTGATGAGTTTTTCATCCCATTCGCTCATCATAAAGCCCATGGACTTTTTTTCCAGGGTATTTTTGTAGGACGCATAGAGCCGAATCATGCCGTCCATGAGAGCGCGATGGTCATTCCGGGTCTTGCCGTTCACATTTTGCTTGAGCCGCGACAGGCTGCCGAAGGGTTCTATGCGGCCCCCTTTCAGGTAAAACTGGCCCTCGGTGATGTACCCCGTATTGTCCGGCACCGGGTGGGTTACGTCGTCCCCGGGCATGGTGGTTACCGCCAGAATCGTTACCGAACCGGCGTCGTCAAAGTCCACCGCTTTTTCGTAGCGCGCCGCAAGCTGGCTATAGAGGTCGCCGGGGTACCCCCGGTTTGACGGCACCTGCTCCTGGGTAATGGCGATTTCTTTGAGGCTGTCCGCAAAGTTGGTCATGTCGGTAAGAAGCACCAGCACGTTTTTACCCTGCAGGGCGAACTGTTCCGCCACCGCCAGGCTCATATCCGGAATCATGATGCACTCCACCGTGGGGTCCGATGCGGTATGCACGAACATCACTGTGCGGGAAAGCGCGCCCCCCTCTTCAAGGGTGCTCCGGAAATACAGGTAATCGTCGTATTTCAGGCCCATGCCCCCCAGGACGATCACGTCGACCTTGGCCTGCATGGCGATCCGCGCCAGGAGCTGGTTGTACGGCTCGCCGGACAGGGAGAAAATCGGCAATTTTTGGGACACCACCAGGGAATTGAACATGTCGATCATGGGGATGCCCGTGTGTATCATGCTTCGCGGCATGATGCGCTTGGAGGGGTTTACCGAGGGGCCGCCGATAACCGTCAAATTGTCCTTGAGGGCAGGGCCCCGGTCGCGGGGTTCGCCGGAGCCGTTGAAGATGCGGCCCAGCAGGTTTTCAGAGAAACTCACCCGCATTTCGTGACCCAAAAAGCGAATTTTGTCCCCCGTGGACACCCCCCGGCCCCCTGCAAAGACCTGCAGCGACACCAGGTTCCCGACGATCCGGTTCACCTCCGCCAGGGATGTGCCGAAGGAGGTTTCGACTTCCGCCAGTTCGCCGTAGGTCACGCCGTCGGCCCGCACCGTGATTACCGATCCCGATATTGATTCGATTTTACTGTACACTTTATTCATGGCTATTCACCTTCCTTCAACAGGGTGACCGTTTTTGGTTCCAGTCTGCCGGATTTTGAGGCGTATAACGTTTCGATGTCCGTCTCATTTTTTTTGAAGTTTTCGCTTTGCCAGAGACTGTAGTTCCAGTCGATGAAACTCTGCCGGAGCTGGTTGAAAAACGTGCGGGCATCATTCTTTGATTCCAGACCGAAATCGGAACCCAGAATGTGCAACAGTTTTTTGAACACATAGGTCTGGCGTTCCACGTCCGCCGCAGCATCCACCTCGTCAAAAGAGTTTTGCTGGAAGTAGACCGCATCCAAAAAATCGCTCTTGAGGTAGACGATGTAGTCTTCCAGGCTGGTGCCTTCTTCGCCCACCACCTTCATCATCTGTTCCACTTCGGTGCCGCGGAACAGGAAGGTGCGGGAATATGCCACCCAGTCGTCCCGGATGACGCTTTTGTATTTGGACCAAGATTCCAGCGGGTTAATCGCCGGGTATTTACGGGCGTCCGAGCGCTCCCGGGAAAGGCCGTGGAAAGCGCCCACCACCTTGAGGGTGGCCTGGGTAACCGGCTCCTCGAAGTTGCCCCCCGCCGGAGACACGGTGCCGCCGATGGTTACCGAACCGACTTTGCCGTCGGAGAGGCGCACATACCCCGCGCGCTCGTAGAAGGCCGCCACATAGGATTCCAAGTAGGCCGGAAAGGCCTCTTCCCCGGGGATTTCTTCCAGGCGGCCCGACATTTCCCGCAACGCCTGTGCCCAGCGGCTAGTAGAGTCCGCAAGGAGCAGCACGTGAAGCCCCATCTGCCGGTAATATTCCGCCAGGGTTACGCCGGTATACACCGACGCTTCGCGCGCCGCCACGGGCATGCTGGAGGTATTACAGATGATGATTGTGCGCTCCATGAGGGACCTGCCCGTTCGGGGGTCCGTGAGTTCCGGAAATTCCTTGAGGATTTCCACCACCTCTCCGGCGCGCTCTCCGCAAGCCGCCACCACCACTACATCAACGTCGGCATTGCGGCTGGTGGTGTGCTGCAAAACCGTCTTGCCCGCGCCGAAGGGGCCGGGAATGCAATAGGTGCCGCCCTTGGCCACCGGGAAAAAGGTGTCTATCAGCCGCACCTTGGTGACCATGGTTTCTTCAGGCTTCAGGCGCTCGGCGTAGCAGTCCACGGCGCGCTTGACCGGCCAGAAAAAGGTCATGGTCACGTTGCGGTCGATTCCTTTTTCGTCGGTAAGCACCGCTATGGAGTCTGTAAGGAGGAATTTCCCCGGCAAATTGATGGATTTTACCGTATACGTACCGTAAAAGCCGAAGGGCACCATGATTTTGTGGGTAAAGGGGCCTTCGGGCACGCTTCCCAAGGCATCTCCCCGGCGTACCGTGCCACCCACTTTGGCTATGGGCGTCCAGTCCCACTTAACGTCACGGGCCAGGGCGTTCAGGTACACACCGCGCTCCAGAAAGTAGCCCGCTTTTTCGGCAAGCTGGGGCAGCGGGTTTTGCAGGCCGTCGTACACCTGCCCCAGAAGCCCCGGCCCCAGCTCAATGGAAAGCAGATCACCGGTGAACTCCACAGGGTCGCCCACGCTGATGCCCTTGGTTATTTCAAAAACCTGGAGCTGCGCCTGGCCGCTCCGAATGCGAATCACCTCGCTCTTGAGGTTTTTTCCGCCAACCTTCACATAGCCCACTTCGTTCAAGGCAACGGTGCCGTCGAATTCGACGCCGATCATGTTGCCGTTGACGGCGACTACTTGTCCTTTTGTATCCGTCATGTAGCTTCTCCCAATATGTGGTCATATATTTTGTGATACGAAGCGGCCCCCGCTTCTTCATTGAATTTGCGTATTCTGATGAGCATTTTGAGTTTCAGGGCATAGGCGTACATTGTCTCGGTGGAAAAAGTGCCGTGTCCCGCGATGCGGTCGATGCAGCCTTCCCGAAAATCGTTCAAAAATTGCTCCGCCGCCAGCGGATTGTCCAGACCCATGGCTGTACGGGCCGCCTGGAGCGCCTCGGGACGGATGGACGCGGCAAGGCCGTCGAAGGTTTTGTTCAGCTTCTGCGCCCGCAGCGCCGCCAGGGCCAATCGCAGGCTGTTTTCCATCTCGTTCCAAGAATCTACCACCCGGGAGCCTGTTTTTAAGGGCTTGACGGGCGGTTCCAAGGACAGGGACCGCAGAATGTCCATGCTTTTTTTGTCCAGGAAGCGCGAGCAGAGTTCCAAAAAAGCTTCGCCGCTCAGGGGAGGCGCTCGGTCGCTGCCGGAAGGAATCGCCGGAAGCTGGGCTGCCAGGTAATACCAGTTTGCCACTGTGCGCCCGCCTTATAGTCCCACCGCGGCGCCTTTCATGACCGCCGCAACCCGCGGATTGAGATATGCCGAAAACAGGGCCGCCACGGAATCCGCGGAAAAATCGTAGTAGGCCGCCCCATCCCTGGTGCCGATTCTGAACCCGGCGGAAAGGTTGGAATCCGCCCTGAGTTCCACGCCTCTGGCCAGCTCTGCCTTGAGAGCCGCCTTCAGACCGCTTTCCAGCGCCGCCAGTTGCTTGGCCGGGAGGAGCACTGCGATATCCTCCGCATCAGGCTTGGCTGCCCAAGCCTTCACCGTTTCGGGAACCAGAGTTTTTAGCAGCTCCGGCGAATACGCCTTGCCGGTTTCTGTGTTCACGATGGCGGCAAGCTCCCGATTCATGCTGTCCCGGAAGGACAGAAGGATGTTGCGTCCCGCCTGTTTGATAGCGTCAATGCTGGATTTTTCGATGCGCTCGGTTTCGGCTCTGGCGGTTTTTACCAAGCCGCCGGCCTTTGCTTCGGCTTCCGCCACGATGCGTTCCGCATCCTTCCGCGCTTTTGTGATAATTTCCGCCGCCTGAGATTCGGCGGTGGCGATTCCGTCTTTTTTGATTTTATCGATCAAACTTTGTACTTGAACATCCATAGTATCCTCTCAATTTTGCCGTTTATCGAGCGGGCCTTATATCAGCCTTTCCTAATCATATAGCAAAAAAAAAAAAAAGGCAAGGAAATTTACAAAAAAATTCAAAAAAAATCAAAAATTTCGCAAATTCTCTTGACGTTTTTTTAAAAATTCTCTATTATCACATATCATACAACCGGGTGCCTTAAAAAATTCGGTTAGGCTTTTTGAGGTGTATCGCATTCGCATATCCAAATGCGGTTTAAATCGGAACATCTTAAAAAATTGAAGTTTTAGAGGTGCCCGCCATAATAGGAGTTTTTGATGTTAAATCCGGAACAAAAAAAAGACCTGGACAAAAAGGCCCTGCAGTTGCGCTACGACATCGCGGAGATGATCGGCGTGGGCAATGCGGGCCACTTGGGCGGGTCGGCATCCCTGGCGGAGGCCATGGCTGCCCTGTATTTTTGCAAGATGAACTTCGGCAAGGACCGCCTGAAGGATCCCAACCGCGACCGCCTGGTTCTGAGCAAGGGCCACGCCGCGCTGATCCAGTACGCGGCGCTCTGCGAACTGGGCTGCTTCCCCCGGAGCGCCCTGAAGGAGGTCAAATCCCTGGGGGGGCTTCTGCAGGGGCATCCCGACCGGTCCATTCCCGGCGTTGAGGCGGTGACCGGCTCCTTGGGGCAGGGCCTGTCCATCTCCCTAGGCATGGCTTTGGCGCTGCGCCTGGATAAAAGCCCGGCCCGGGTCTACGCCGTGATGGGCGACGGCGAGCAGTCGGAAGGACAGCTCTGGGAAGCGGCCATGGCGGCGGCTAACTTTAAGGTGGATAACCTCACGGCATTCCTGGACTGGAACAAGATCCAGGCCACGGCGGCCACCAAGGACGTCTTCGTGATCCCCGACTTTGACAAAAAGTGGGCCGCCTTTGGCTGGAACGTGCTCACCGTGGACGGGCACGACGTGGCGGCCATCGTGGAGGCCATCGACAAGGCCATTGCCGTGAAGGGCAAACCGTCGGTGATCATCCTGGACACGGTCAAAGGCAAGGGATTTTCCTTTGCCGAGGGAAATCCGGCGTACCACAACAGCGCCTTCACCGAGGAAGTATACAAACAGGCGGTCCAGGGATTGGACGCCGTCAAAGCGAGGTTAGCATGATGGAAAAACAGAGTTTGCGCAAAGCCTATGGCGAGGCGCTGGTGGAATTGGGTGCGGAAAATCCGAATATCGTGGTGTTGGAGGCGGATTTGGGAAAATCCACCATGTCGATTATGTTCAAGGAGAAATTCCCGGAGCGCTTCTTTGAGATGGGCATTGCGGAGCAGAATATGGCCTCCGTGTCCGCCGGCCTGTCCTTTGCCGGGAAAATCCCCTTCTACAGTACCTTCGCGGTATTCGCTTCAGGCCGGGCCTACGACCAGATCCGCTGCTCCATCGCCATCCCCAATGCCAACGTGAAGATCTGCGGGTCAAGCTGCGGCCTGTCGGATTTTGGGGACGGGAAGACCCACCAGTCCATCGAAGACGGCAATGTCCTAAAAACCATCCCCCGCATGACGGTGCTGAACCCCATGGATGCGGTGGAAACCAAAAAGATGGTCAAGGCGATGGCTTCTATTGACGGCCCGGTCTATATCCGGGTGAACCGCAACGACCTGCCGGTATTCACCGACGGCGCAACAAAATGGGAGCTGGGAAAAATCTACCCCATCGTGGACGGCAAAGACGCGGTGATCTTCGCCACCGGGGTGATGGTCTCCAAATCCGTGGAGGCGGCGGAAATGCTCAAAAAAGAGGGCGTCTCCGTGCAGGTGGTGAACG
>JAITMZ010000157.1 GCA_031290725.1 Spirochaetaceae bacterium | reverse complement strand
ATCTGGGGCGTGACATACGCGGGGTGCTTGACTCGCGGCTCTATGGAAATGCGGCGGTGTACCTGAACAGCGGCATACAGATGCGCCTTTTCCGGGTGGGTAAAGCCGAAATCCACCTGATGCCTACCCTGGACGCCGCACTCCGCTTCCTCTGGTCCGACATACCGCCCCCTGCCCAGTCCTGTGACCCGGTACAGACGGCTTTCAGCGCTGGGGGTGAACTGATGTTCATCAATGACCGCCTGAAAATTTTGCCCTTCAAGGTGGGTATCGCCTACGACCTGTCCCCGGACGCCGGAAAGACCGGTACCAGCCGCTGGGAAGTGGACATCAATTTTTCCCTGGAATTTTAATTCTCTAAACTCCGCCCCTCCATTCTCCGATACTCATGATATGGAAAAAGATTTTCTGGAAAACGAAACCTTAAAATTGCTCTCCCTCCTTGGCCGGGAGCAGATTGCCTTGGGAAATGTATTGGAAGCACAGGCCCAAATCCGCCGCTCGGTACGGGAAAAGGACTGGGGAACCCTGGAGGCCACCCTGCGCGACTTCGCTGATTCCGGTGAGGTGTTTAATTCCCTGGAAAACAAGCGAACCATTCTTTGCCGCGCTATCTGCGGGAATGAAACCGGGAACGACATGTTTTCCGTGATCAGGCATGTGCCGGAAAGGAACAGGGAAGCGCTTTTGGCCGCTTTTACCCGGGTGCGGAGTCTTCTGGCGGAATCCCGGGTGGAAAACAGCGCCCTCGGCGGGTACCTCAAGAGCTGTCTGAGCTTTTTGCGGGGCATCTTCGAGTCGGTGATTCCCAACCGGAAGGGCAAAGTCTACACTCGGGCCGGTACCATCATCCAGTCCCAGCCGGATCGTCTGATTTTTGATGCCGTGTTATAGAGGAGGAGAATATGTCGTCTACATTTGCGGGAATAGAACTGGGTAAACGCAGCCTCATGGCGCAGAGCGACGCCATCAGCACCGCCGGTCACAATGTGGCCAACGCCGATGTGGAGGGCTACAGCCGCCAGCGGGTACACCTGCGTGCCTTCGACCCGCTGTATCGCCCGGATTTGACGCGGCCTATGGTGCCGGGGCAAATAGGGCAGGGGGTTTCCGTGGAAAGCATCCGCCGGGTGCGGGACGAACTGCTGGACACCCGCATCACTGCTCAGAGCAACACCGAATCCTACTGGGGCACCCGGAACAAATACTACACCATGCTCGACCAGATCTACAACGAACCTGCGGACACGTCGATTCGCTCCCGGGTAGACCAATTTTGGCAGGGCTGGCAGGAATTGACCGGCTACCCCGACTCCCAGGCCGCACGTCAGGTGGTGGTGACCCGTGGGGAGACCCTGGTGGATGCCATCCGTCAGCGCAACCTGGGCCTGCGGGGCATCGGCGACATGCTGAACGGCGACATCGAAGCCACGGTGCGTCAGGTAAATGATTACGCCCGGCAGATTGCCGACGTCAACCGGCAGATCACCAATTCCCGGGCATTGGGGGACAATCCCAACGACTTGCTGGACCGCCGGGACTTGCTGGTGGATAATCTGGCCCAGCTTATCCCGGTAACCACCGACACCCGGGACCCCGACGAATTTATGGTACACACCGCGGGGCACATTTTGGTACAGGGCGGTGCGGTGCGCGCCTTTGAAGTGGTGCCCCTCACCGAAAACAATGGGTACAGCGAAGTGCGTTGGGCGGACACTCAGAACCCGGCGGCCTTCGACGGCGGCACCCTGGGGGCGCTGGTGGAACTGCGGGATGTGGATGTGCGGCGGGAACTGCAAAGCCTGGACACCATGGCCATCAACTTTGCCGACGCGGTGAACTATATTCACCGGAACGCCGTGGGAGCCAACGGAGTGACGGGCCTGGATTTTTTTGTCCAACAGCCCTTTGTGGTGAACGCCAACGGCAGCTACGACGGTAACGGTGACGGCGTGCTGGATTCGTCCTACATCTTCCGCATCACCGGTACCAACCGGCTGGAGGGCACCCAGCAGACGGGGCTGCAGGGGGTCATCACCATCGCCGGGCCAAACGGTAACATCGACGTGCCCTACAATCCCACGGACACGGTGGACGCCGTCATCGCCCGGATAAACCACAGCAGCGGCGAGGTGAAGGCCTACCTGGACCGGGATAACCGCCTGGCTCTCAAGGGAACCACCGCCGGGAATGTGGACAATCCCGACTTTGTGATTCGCCACGTGGAGGACTCGGGGTTTTTTCTGACCGGTTACGCCGGACTTCTGGCTGCCGATGGTCCCGGGGGCGCCTACGATTGGGCACAGGCGGATGCGGTGAACCTGTTGGCCGGCGCGGGCACGGGTACCGGCGCGGTTTTCGCGGTGGCCCCCACATTGAATCCCTCGGCTTACCTGGTGGTAAACAATGCGGTGCGCTCTGACGTACGCTCCGTGGCGGCGGCCTACCGGGGGCCTGAGGGGTATGCCGAAGCGGGTGACGGCCGGGCGGCGGCGGATATCGCCTCGGTGCGAAATACCCTGTTCATGATCGGGCAGAACCGCACCCTGGACGACTATTTCGCTGAAACGGTGACCAACGTGGGGCTCAAAGCGGAGCAGGCGGAAAACCAGGTAAAAACCCAGGGCGCCATCATGGGTGACCTGCGGACATTTCGGGCATCGATCTCCGGGGTGAACGTGGACGAGGAACTGGCGGATTTGATTAAGTTTCAGCACGGATATAATGCCGCCGCCAAGTTTGTGAGCATCATGGACGAGCTTTTGGATACGATTATCAATAGATTGGGAGTGTAACGCATGCACAGAATAACGTCTGCCATGAGTAACGGCGATCTGCAGGGTCATTTACGGCTGCAGGAATACAAATTAAACAGGGTGACTAACCAACTGGGCACCCAGCAGCGACTCACCCGTCTGGCGGAGGATCCCATCGCCGCGGGCCATCTGGTGCGCTACGGTTCGTATCTTTCCCGAATAAATCAATTTGAGGAAAACGCAAAAAAGATCAACGACAAGCTTTCCATGGCGGAAGGCTATGTGAACGCTTCCCTGGAAATAGTCCAGCGGGTGCGGGAACTGTCGGTGCAGGCTGCCAACGGTACCTACACGGCGGAGGATTTGAAAGTCATGGCCGCCGAGACCGATCAGCTTCTTCAGGAGTTGGTGCAAAACGCCAACGCCATCGGTCCGGACGGGGCACTGCTCTTTGCCGGTTCCCACACCAGGGGCAGCGCCTTCGACGTGGAACTGGGGGGCAGGCCCGGTTCTCCCACACCGGTGATCACCGCCGTGCATTACAACGGCAATGTGGATAGCGACAAGATTGAGGTGGACGAAACGGAGTTCCTGCACTATAGCCATTCGGGTGACCGCATATTCTGGGCCGAATCCCAGCGCCTGTTTTCCGACCGGGACAGTTCTGCTTATCAGGTGAGGGCCGACGGCACCATCTCCGTGGCCGGTGTGCAGGTGAAACTGAAGGCTGGGGACAATTCGGCGGCCATCGCGGCGAAGATTAACGATTCCGGCGCGGCGGTGCGGGCGTCTATCGACCAGGCCACCCAGGGACTGAACCTGGAGACCACCGATGCCCGCCAGCTTTGGCTGCAAGATCTGGATGGCACCACCCTGTTCGACCTGGGGCTGATCAACGACGCCACCCAGCGCCCCCCCTACAACATCTCCCCTGGTGCCGGGGTTACCGGCAGCTCCCTCTTCGATGTGATAATCGGTTTGCGGGATGCCATGTTTTCCGGTGACCAGGAGGCCATCGGTGGGCGCATCCTGGGAAAACTAGACCAAGGGCTGGGAAATCTCACCGCCCGGTTGAGCGAGCTTGGCGCGGCATCGGAACGGGCCGCCTTCAACGCCCGGCGCAACACCATGACGGCGTACAACACCGAGACCCGGATCGCCCGGGAAGGGGACGTGGACATGTCCCAGGCGATTACGGACATGAAGATGCTGGAATATGTGCAGCAGGCCACTATGAGTACCGCTGCCCGGCTGTATTCCCATTCGCTGCTGAATTACATGAGGTAACAGACATGGAAATAATAACAAAAATCAACGCGAAAGACGGAGGTACGGTGACCATCGCTGAGAAACAGCGGTTCGTCTTTCCAGAAGGTCTGTTCGGTTTTGAGGAATTCACCGACTATGCCCTGATCAACAGCGACTACGAGCCCTTTTTGTGGTTCCAATCCCTCCAGGAACCCGCCCTGGCCTTTCTGGTGGTAGACCCCTTTGTCATCCGGCCGGACTATGAGGCGGACATCGACGACCTCAGTTTGGGCAAAATTGGTATCACGTCGCCCTCCCAGGTACTGGTGTTGGCAATCCTTACGGTGCCTCCCCCGCCGGCGCCGGTGACCGTCAATCTACAGGGCCCCCTGGTGATCAATAAGGCTTCCAACATCTGCCTCCAGGCGGTGTTGAGCGATGAACGCTGGACTACCCGGCATACCGTCACCGGAGGAACGGCCCCATGCTGATATTGACCAGGAAGCAGGACGAAAAGATAAAAATCGGTGAGGACATCACCGTCACCATCATTGAGCTTCGGAACGACCAGGTGAAGATCGGCATCGAAGCGCCCAAGGACGTGAAGGTGTTCCGCCAGGAAGTACTCCGGGCGATACAGAACGAAAACCGGGCCGCAGCGTCCAACTCCGCGGTGAACCTGGAAGCCCTCAAGGCCCTGAAGGATTCCTGGCGGTAACCCCCAGGGGCGCCTGGGATTCCGTGCCCACTGTAAGCGCTGAACGGTGGCTTGGGGTGGGGAGCGGGCGGGCGGGGCACTGAACGTCCTCGCCCCTAAATAATAGTTGGGCTTTAGGATATTGCGTAGCTGTGGAATGTTCAGTGCCCCGCCCGCTCGCCCAGCGCCCCTTCCCGGCAGCCCAGCCCGCGACGTCAGACGTTTTTCCCACACATCCACGTCAGACGATAGTGCCACCCCATACATCCACGTCAGACGTTTCCCGCGCCCCCAAACCCCCCGCGACCCTCCCTCGCGCCCCTCCCAGG
>JAITMZ010000137.1 GCA_031290725.1 Spirochaetaceae bacterium | reverse complement strand
CCGACTTTCTGCGCGGCCGCTATAATTTGACGGAAGTGGAGGCGGAGTTTGGACCCGACTGGCTTGACAGATAGGATATTCGATGCAGTCCGCCTCATAACAGAGGGACGTGTCGGCCTCCGCACCAAAGGTAAAGCGGAAAAAGGGCGCACCTATTTTGCGCAAGGTTTACAGAAAGCTACGGCAATATTCACCGAAGTCCAGGCCACCCGCGACCCGTACATGATGCTCTTGGCCGAGTATGTATACGTTGGTCAGGAGCTGGCATCCAGCCGGCCCGAAGAAAAAGAGGCCCGCGCCAGTTGCGAAGCCGCCATGCAGGACTTTGACGATGCTTTTTTGGCGCTGACGGCAATGAACAATCACGCCGGTTATAAAATAGCCGACATGGCATTTCCCCACCGTGACAAATACCGCTACAAGGGCATGCCCAATGATGCCTTTCATATCGCTTACATCTATTTAGTGGAGTTTGCGGTTTACCGCAAAATTCTACCTTGCAAACTCGTCAAGCCGCCCCAAAATCGGGAATTTTTGCACCTTTTGGTGCGAAAATTCACAAGTCCGACAGGCTGCTAGCAGTTGCCGACAACGCGGCCCCTGGTCTCCCGAAAGGGCGGGCGGGGGTTTGCGGATGATATTGTTGCATCTTGTTTGACATAAATGGGCCTCTCAGCCGCAAGGCTGGGGGGCTTTGTTGGTACACGCTGGGGGGCGCCCCGCCCCAGGCGCACGAGCGGAATCCCAGGTGCACGAATCCTTGTCCAAATCTGTCTTTTCTGCTATTCTAGACCAATGGTTACAAGAATCCGTCCCCGGTGGACGCCCGCCTCTGTTTGGCCTTTGGTGCCCCCTGTGGTCATATTGGCGGCGCTGCTGTCCGTGATGAACCTGGCGGCCCAAACCCCGGCGGACGGTCTGGCGGAGGGGATATACGGGTCGCGGCTTTCCACCGCGATATTCAACGAGCTCGCCGGACGAAATTTTTCCCCGGAACGGCAGGACCTGGACGGTCAGGGGGATCTCTTCGGCGTGGAATCCCGACCGTATGCAGGAACAGCGGCGGGAGGGCAGCAGATTCCGAAAACGGCGGCCTCCGGAGAATTTCCCTTCAACGTGGTCGTCACCCTGCCTCAAAACGCACCCGCCCCCACCCGGACATTGGCGCTCATTTTTTCCCAGGAGGAATGGTCGTCCCTTTTTCCTGTGGCGCTGAATTTTCTGGAGACCCTGCGGAGAAACGAACTGCCGGTGCGGGTTCAGGCGGTGTTCACCGCCGGGGACACCTCGCTCCTTCCGGCGGCGTTGCAGCGGAGTGTGCCGGCGGGGACATTGGGATACATCCAGCGGTTTGACGGCTCCGGGGAGAACGCTGCCGAAACCGGCATTGGGACAAATCTGTGCGCCCTGGTGCTGCTCCTGGGGGAAGTGGGAAGCAGGCCCCGAATACTGCCGGGAACCAGGCCAAGCATGGGAGAAAACATGGGGAAGTTTACCTTCGAGACCGGAATTAGTGCGCCGCTATGGCTGGTCCGGCAGCTGCCCGTTCCCATCGCCGGGGGAAGCCTTGCTTTTTACCGCTTCAATCTGGGGGGGCACCTCCCTAGGCTTGAGGCCTTTTCTAATGCGGGTATCCCCGCAGCGGCTCTGGGGGTAAACGCCGGGCGGCCGAGGGAGGCTGAAGCCCTATTCAACACCCTGACGGACACAATCGGCACTTTCCGGTTTCCCGACCAAGGGGAGAACGACGTGAACTACTCGGCGATACCCGGCACCCCGGCACCCCTGTATTTCACCGAGGGCTTTTTCCTGGCGGCCTACCTGATCGTGGCGGCCTGTGCGATATTGGCGCTGTGCCTGTATTCTACCCGCGGCCGCTGGAAACTCTGGCCCATCCTGCCGGGGATATTGACGGTGAACGCCCTGTGCCTGGCCGCCGGGCAGGGCATCTTCGACGGACTGTTTCCCGCCGGGGGAGGGATTTTTCTGCCCCTGATGTTCCGGGTGCTCTTCGCTTGGGTCATGGTGTCCTCCGGCTGCGTGGTATTTTACGCCAAGTGGAAAACACCGCCCCAGCTCTACGGCTGCCTGAACACCCTGCAGTCGGTGCTGAATATTCTGATCTTCGGCGCCTTTGACTTGCTTTTTTTGTTCTTTTTTGTGGTGCAATTTTTGATTACCTCCCTGTTCGGCAGGCAAAAAAAAGCGGCCCCCCTTTACATCCTGGGATTTCTGTCCTTCGCGCTGTATATCCCTGTGGCCTACGAACTGCTGCACTACGCCGACCGGGCACAGTTGTTCCGGCTCACCACCGGGGGGCTGCCGGTGCATTTCTTTTTGACGGGACTGATGATGCCCTTTATCCTCATGTGGCTGCACCTGTTGACCGCGTTTATCGCCTCCCGGAAGCACACAAAGGGGGCGGGGAGGGGACTAACCAAAAACCCCGCCGCAAGCAGCGGGGCGCTCTATTTGCCGGCCCTGGGAATCATTTTTTTTGCCGCCGCTTGGCTGTTGTCGTCGATTTTTTCATTCAAAAATGTGGAGTGGGGCACCGGCCCATCCCTGACGGTATATGCCGACGGACTTGAGCAGGACGTCAGCCTGTCCGCCCGGACCCAGTCTTTTTTCGGGGAACTTGAGGTGCTGAACATCACCGCGTCATCGAATTTGCCCCTGATCCGCTGCGACATCCAGATACTGTCCGCAGCGCCGATAATCAGCTCCCCGGAAGTGTCGGTCACCGAAACCCGGAGCGGCGCTCTGGATTTCCGCCTGGCCGAATACCCCCCAAATCCCCTGGGGCTGTCCTGCATGGTCACCGCCGGATTTCCCGTGAGCGTCCAGGCCACGTTCTACCTATATGACAAAGCGGAGAACCGCATAATCCGCCGACAGCGCGAAACCGTATTGCCGCGCAGCGGGGGCCCGGTATGAGTGCACCGCCGGTGTTCCTCCACGCCGACCTGGACGCCTTTTTCGCCTCGGTGGAGCAGTTGGACCACCCCGAATACGCCGGGAAGCCGGTTATCGTCGGCGGGCTGCCTGCCGACCGGCGGAGCGTGGTGTCTACCGCGTCCTACGAGGCCCGGGTGTTCGGGGTGCGCTCCGCCATGCCCGTCGCCAGGGCGGTACAGTTGTGTCCCCGGGGAATCTTTGTACGGGGCCGGATGGAACGGTACCACGAAATGTCGGCGCAGGTGATGGCGATTTTCGACGAGTTTTCCCCGGAAGTGCAGCAGCTCTCGGTGGACGAGGCATTTTTGGACATCACCGGTACGGAGCGCCTCTTTGGCCCCGCGGAAGACACCGCCCGGCGGCTCAAAGCGGCGGTGCGGGAGCGCACGAGACTCACGGTGTCCATCGGTGCGGCGGCCAACAAATACGTGGCGAAAATCGCATCGGGAATGAACAAGCCCGACGGCCTCACGGTGGTACCGCCGGGGGGTGAGGAGGCCTTCATGCTGGCCCTGCCGTTGGCGAAAATCTGGGGCGCCGGAAATAAGACCCAGGAGCGGCTCAAACGGGCGGGCTTTTTGACCACCCCGGAGGTACACCGCGCCTCGCTGGGGATGCTGGAATCCATCTTCGGGAAGGCCGGGGGCGCTTTTTTGTACCACGCCGTCCGGGGCCAGAATGCGGAAAACTTCGATGCCGAGCAAAAAAGCCGATCCATCAGCAATGAGCGCACCTTCGCCTTTGACCTGACCCACCGGGATTCCCTGGAAACCGTCCTGCTGGAGCTGTGCCACACGGTGATGTTCCGCCTGTTGAACGACGGCCTGTCCAGCCGCACGGTGTCCGTCAAGGTCCGCTACGGCGATTTTGCCACCCAGGGCATCCAGGAGACGAGCTCCTCCGCAGTGTCCTCGGTGGACGATTTGTACCGGCGCGCCCTGACCCTGTTCAACCGCACATATGACACCCACTGTGGGGTGCGGCTGCTGGGGGTGGGGGTGATGAACCTGACCAGGGGGACCGGCGTGGTACAGGGGGAGCTGTTCCCCCAGGGGGACGAGAAAAAACGGGCGGTAGAACAGGCGATCCTGGGGCTGAACAAAAAATACCCCAAAAACCAGATAAAAAAAGCCCGGGTTACCGGAAAGCCTTCCACTGAAAAAATGTAATCGCGTATGTAATTACTATAAAAAATTACCATGAAAACTGCGGAAGATTTTCGCATTTTCCCCTTGACCTTTTCGATGGTCTCTGGTATAGTATAGGGAGGGTGGTTTCAATTGGCTGAAAAGCGATCATTTCTCGAGCGGTTTCCGGACTTCGCGTTTGCGGTACTCATGGTGCTGGTGGTGATGTTAATCATCGTGCCGCTGCCGGCGGTGTTGCTGGATTTTTTTATGGCCATGAACGTGATGATCGCCCTGGTGGTGCTGCTCACCGCATTTTTTGTGCCCCGGGTGATAGACTTTTCGCTGTTCCCTACCATGCTGCTGGTGTTTACCATCTTCGGCATGGGGCTGAACGTGTCGTCCACCCGGCTTATTCTGAGCCAGGGCACCAGATTTGCCGGGCAGATGGTCCGGGCATTTTCGCTGTTCGTGGTGGGATCCTCGGGAGATGCGGGACTGGGGATTGGGGTCATCATCTTCATCATCCTCATCGCGGTGCAGGCTTTTGTGATCAACAAGGGGTCCACCCGTGTGTCGGAAGTGGCCGCCCGGTTCACCCTGGACGCCATGCCTACCCGGCAGATGGCCATACAGACGGAACTGACCAACGGCACCATTACCGAGGAAGAGGCGGCCAAGCGCAAAAAGGAATTGGACCAGGAAATCGGTTTCTTCCGCAACATGGACGGCGCGGTGAAATATATCTCCGGCAGCGTCAAACTGGGGATTTTCATCACCGTGATAAACCTGCTGGCGGGGATCGTCATCGGTATGGTACTGCGGGGGGAGAGCTTCACCGTGGCCATACAGACCTACTCGCGGCTCACCGTGGGCGACGGGCTGCTGTCCCAACTGCCCACCCTGCTCACTTCCGTGGCCACCGGCGTGATGGTTACCAGGCCGTCGTCGGAAACATCCCTGGGGAAAGACGCGATCCGGGAATTCACCCAGAACGACATCATCTACTTTATCGCCGGGGGAACCTTTGTCGTCATGGGCTTTTTGCCCGGCTTCCCCTGGTACCTGTTGATACCCATGGGCGGATTGCTGGCCGCCTTTGCGATGCGGCTCCGGCGAATCCGGAAGGGCAATGCCCTGTCGGTTCAGGCGGCGCAGAAGACCGGGGCACCCATGGACAGTCAGGAAAGCACCGGCATCGCCCCGCTGGATCCTCTGTCGCTGGAGCTGGGGTTTGCCCTGATTCCCCTGGTGGACAAGGAAAAGGGTGCCGAGCTGCTGGACCGGGTAAAACGAATCCGTCAGGAAGCGGGGCTTGACTTGGGGCTGTTGGTGCCTAAAATCAGAATTATGGACAATATGCGTCTGGAACCCAGCGAGTATTGCTTCAAAATCAAGGGCATCGAGGCGGGACGAAGCCAAATCCGCATAGGCCAATACCTGTGCATGAAAACCGGGACGGTGACCGAAGAAATCGAGGGCGAAAAGACCACCGACCCGGCCTTCGGGCTGCCGGCGGTGTGGATCCGCGAGGATGACCGGGAACGGGCATATCGGGCGGGATTTGCGGTGGTGGATCCTCCCACGATCATCGACACCCACTTGACGCAGATCATCAAGAGACACGCGGCGGAAATTCTGGGTCGGAAGGAAGTGAAGGAACTGATCGATATGACCGAAAAGACCAACAAAGTGGTGGCCGAGGAGGTGATCAAGCTGGG
>JAITMZ010000063.1 GCA_031290725.1 Spirochaetaceae bacterium | reverse complement strand
TTTATGGAAGACTACACCTACCACTTTGAGCCCGGTCACGAGGCCGCCCTGGGGGCGCATATGCTGGAGGTGTGCCCCTCCATCGCGGAAGAGCAGCCCCGGGTGGAGGTGCATCCCCTCGGCATCGGCGGCAAGGCCGACCCGGCGCGGCTGGTCTTCGACGCGGCCCCCGGCCAGGCGGTGCTCGCCACCCTGATCGACCTGGGCGACCGGTTCCGCATGATCGTGAACGAAGTGGAGGCCGTCAAGATACCCTGCGCTATGCCCAAGCTGCCCGTGGCCCGTGCCCTCTGGAAGCCCTGGCCCTCCCTGGCCGGTGCGGGTGAATGCTGGATCCTGGCCGGGGGCACCCATCACTCGGTCTTCGCCACCGCCCTGACCACGGAGTATTTCCGTGACTGGGCGGAGATGATGCAGATTGAATGCGTGGTCATCGGCAGGGACACGAGGCCGGAGCGCCTCTCGGAGGAGCTTCGTTGGGGCGAGGCGTATTGGCGGGGAGAGCGATGAGCGACTATGCCGCGCTCCGGGAAGAAGCGCTGGCGGCAAACCGGGAGATTCCCCGGCGGAATCTGGCGATCTACACCTGGGGCAATGTGTCCGCCTATGACCCTGCCGCCGGGGTGTTCGCCATCAAGCCCTCGGGGGTGGCCTACGACGACTTGACCGCGGACTCGATGGTGGTGCTTGACCTCGAGGGCGCCCTGGTCTGGGGCACCCTCCGCCCCTCCTCGGACACGGCTACCCACCGGGCGCTCTACCGCGCCTTCGCCGCCTCCGGCATCCGGGGCATCACCCACACCCACTCGCCCCACGCGGTCGCCTGGGCGCAGGCCCGGCTCGATGTGCCGCTCTTCGGCACCACCCACGCCGACCACGGGGCGGAGGACATCCCCTGCACCGCCCTCCTGAGCGAAGAAGCGGTCACGAAGGACTACGAGGCCGAAACGGGCAGCCTCATCGTGGAGACCTTCCGCTCCCGGGGCACAAACCCGGCGCATATGCCGATGGTGCTCGTGGCGGGCCACGGCCCCTTTGCCTGGGGCACGAGCGCCGCCCAGTCGGTGTATCACGCGGCGGTGCTGGAGGAGGTCTGCAAGATGGCCGCCCTCACCCTGGCCCTCAACCCCGCCGCCCCGCCCCTGCCCGGCTACCTCGTCCACAAGCACTGGGAACGCAAGCACGGGCCACAGGCGTATTACGGGCAAACGTGAGGGGCGGGGAAGTCACCAGAAAGACGCTGATTAACACGGAAATTCAACCGCGAAGTCGCCCAGCGCAAAGGATCCGTAGCGGCATAGTCCAGCGATAAGTCGAAAAAGGAATAGAAAAGCAATGGTTTACCCTAAAAACCTCTTCCTTTTTCCATCTTTCTGCTCCCGCGCCACCGGTAAAGGTGGTCTGTATTGCCGCGCTACGAGTTGCCTATGGGCTGGGTGCAACTCGCCGATAAAAATAAGGACCAGGAGCTGTTTTCGGGGCGTGTGCACCGTACTCCTATTCGCGGTCTGTCCGTTTGACGGGCAGCAGCTTTTTGTTTTACGGTGGTCGGTTTACATTAATCTTTGCGCCAAGGTTCCCGCAGGTTTCCCCTCGTTTCCTTACATCGCAGAACAACTTGACAGGGCAACGCGCGCGTTGCCTCACCCTCTGGCCCCGTCAGACCAGACTACCACAATTCCCCGATAACTTATACCATAGCATCTTTGCGGTTAGATTCCTTTTATCCTTTGTAAATGAGAATTGCTGTAGGCGCACCGCGTGCTCTTGACAAAACAACCAAAATGTGGTATACTATATAATATGCAGGTACTTAACGGCGTGTCCGCATCCGGCGGCGTATGTCTGGGCAACGTCCTGGTGGTATCGGTTCCCGACCGGCCTGGAATTCAGAAACGGGTAGTGACCCGTGCAGAAATCGACGCCGGTTGGGAGCAATTTCAGCGGGCCAGGGGAAAAGTAAAAAAATCCCTGGAGGCCCTGCTGGATTCCCCCAACCAGGATGCCAGGGACATTTTTAAAACCCATCTTCTCATGCTGAACGACGAAGTTTTTATCTCGGATTTCCACATGTTGTATTCCCGGTCTTTTACCAACATCGAATACATGCTGAACGAGCATGTGAATCGGTTCGCTGAAAACCTTCGCCAGTCCGACGTGACCCTGCTGGCGGAACGCTCGGCGGACATCTCGGACGTCTTCGGCAAGGTGCTGGACGAATTGGCGGGGTATATGGGACTGGACGTGTCCCTGGTGGCACCCTCATCCCTGGTGGTGGCCCGGTTCCTCAGCCCCAGCGATATGCTGGCCCTGGCGAAGCAGGGAGTGCGGGGAGTGTGCCTGGAGCAGGGTGGTATTACCAGCCATACGGCGATCATCGCCCGGGTATACGGCATCCCGGCGGTGTTCGGGGTGAAAAACGCCGCGAAGCTCATGGAAACCGGTGATTTTTTGATCATCGACGGCATTGATTCCCGGGTGTACCTCTCTCCCGACGACGGTACCGTCTCCAAATTCGAGCACAAGGCTGCGGTGGAAGCGGCGCGGAAAAAGCGGCTGGAACAATTTCGGGACAAACCCTGCCGTACCAAGGACGGCGTGGATATCGCCCTTTACGCGAACATCGGTACCGTGGAGGAAGCGGAAATCGCCCGTGCGGAAAACGCCGCGGGAATCGGCCTGTTTCGCACGGAATTTCTCTTTATGCAGGCCAGGGCAGCCTTGTCTGAGGATACCCAGCTGCATGCCTACCGGCAGGTGCTGAAAATCATGGCGGGTAAGCCGGTGGTGGTCCGCACCCTGGATGCCGGCGGGGACAAAATCATCGCCGCCATCGACGAGGCCCTGGGGGGGCAGGAAGGCGGCCCGGCGGGAGCACGTTCCGGCGCAAAACGTCTCCGTACCCTCTACGATAAAAATCCCCTCTTGGGACAGCGGGGTATCAGGCTCACCCTGGCGGCCCCGGAAGTGTTCAAAACCCAGTTGCGGGCACTGCTCCGAGCTGGGATATACGGCGACCTGCGGATCATGCTCCCCCTGATAACCCGGCCGGAGGAACTTACCGACACCCTCCACCTCATAGAGGTTGCTAAAGCGGAACTGGCGGCGGCATCCATCCCGTACAAGGCGGATGTCCCCTTGGGGATCATGGTGGAGACCCCGGCAACGGCGCTCACTGCGGGGACT
>JAITMZ010000212.1 GCA_031290725.1 Spirochaetaceae bacterium | reverse complement strand
ACAAGGCGGATGTCCCCTTGGGGATCATGGTGGAGACCCCGGCAACGGCGCTCACTGCGGGGACTTTTGCAAAAAACAGCGCGTTTTTTTCCCTAGGCACCAACGATTTAACCCAATATACCCTGGCCGTCGACCGGGAAAATCCCGTGGTGGCACCCTTTTTTAGTGAATTTCACCCTGGAGTGCTCAAGCTGATCCACATGACCATTCTCAGCGCTCAGAAACAGGGTATTCCGGTGTCGGTGTGCGGCGAGATGGCCGGCAGCGCCGACGGGGCGCGCCTTCTGGCGGGTATGGGGGTGCGATCTTTGAGCGTGTCTCCCCGGCGGATCACGGGCATCAAGGGGATGTTCGCCGAGTGTACCATGGCGGGGATGGAAAGCTTCGCCCGGGAAATGCTCGCGGGGGTACACGGTACCCGCTGACGCGCTTGGAATTCCGCGTCTCCTGTAAGCGTTGAACGGTGGTCTGGGTAGGCGGGCGGGGGGTAGATATTCTCTTTCGCCTCTGTGTCTCTGTGAAAAATAATGAAGAGGGCGTCCCACGGAGGCGCTTTCTGGGATGTCGGCGGGTTTCTTGGGGTACTCGACGGGATTCGAACCCGCAACATCAAGATCCACAATCTTGGACTCTACCATTGAGCTACGAGTACCATATATGGGCACATCTAAAAACCCCGGTTGGGTTTTCAGATGTGCTTCGCATTTGCATATCGCAAATGCAGTTTGAATCGGAACACTTCTAAAAACTTCAGTTTTTAGAAGTGCCCATATGTTCAATATATCAAAAGTTTTTTGTTTGGTCAAGCACTTTTGGACGTTCCAGAGTGAATTTTTTCACGCCGCGATCATCCTTCGGGCCGATTCCGCCCAGTCTCGGGCAAGTCCCCCCACAATGCGGACAAAAAAACTGTGATCCAGCCCCAGCACCTTGTCCGTATCGAACCAGGGCTGGGCGTAAAGCAGCACCAGGATGGCCGCGATCACCGCCAGAGATTCGGCAATGCCGAAAAAGAACCCCAGGGCGCGATTCAGGCCGGACATGATGTCGTTCTCAAAAAGCCGGGATACAAAGTGCTGAATGATGCGCACCACCAGATAGATGCCAATGAAGACCAGCAAAAACGCCAGAATCTGCCGGGCAAAGGGACTTTTTACCGCTGATTCCAGATAACTGGTCACTTGACTGCGAAAAAGCAGCCCCCCCAGCAACCCCAGGGCGAAGGCCGCCTTGGTAAAGACCTCCCGAATCAGCCCTGTGTAGGTGGCATTCAGCGAGATATACAGCAGAAGCACCAGAAAGGGCAGGTCAACCAGTGCGAAGGTCATGACAGGTCTCCGGCCAACGACTTGGCGATACCCGTGGCTGGGGGCTCGCTACCGGCAATATGCCGAACCGCTTCACCCATGCGGGATCGTTCATCCACATCCAGCATTTTTTCCAGGGCATCCCGGATACCGGTGTTTCCGTCCGCCACCAGCGCTGCGCCTTTTGCCGCAAAGAACGCTGCGTTTTCGATCTGGTCGCCCCGGGAACCGGCGGTGCTCAACGGCATCAGGACCATCGCCTTGCCGCACACCGCACCCTCCCACAGGGCCGACGCCCCCGCCCGGGACAGCACCACGTCCGCCGCAGCCAGCACGTCGGGCATTTCGGCATGGAAAAACTCGTAGCGGTGATAATCGACAGCATCCGCCGGCCCGGGCACTGGATTGGCGCCGGTTTGATGCGCCACGATAAAGCGTCCACAGAGCCACCCCAGGTTGGCCTCCACGGTTTGGTTTATCTCCCGCGCCCCCAGGCTGCCCCCCAGCACCAGCAAAACCGGCTTGCCGGTCCGCTCCGGAATACCCAAAAACGCGCGTCCCGCTTCGGCCCGTCCGTGATATATCGCCGGACGCACCGGATTACCGCTCACGATGAGCCGTTTCCGAATCGCCGGGGGAAAAAAACGGGCAGTCTCGGCGTAGGACACGAAGATGCGGGCAGCCAGCCGGGCGGTAAGGCGGGTGGCCAAGCCCGGCGAAAAATCGCACTCGTGGGCGAAAACCGGAATGTCCAAAAGCCGGGCCGCAAAGCAGGGAGGGACGCTCACGTAGCCGCCCTTGGAAAAAAGCGCCGCCGGTTTTTCCCTCACCAGGATCGCGAGTGCGACAAAAAACCCGGCGATGATGTGGAAGCCATCCGCCAGGGTCTTGAGTGAGAAGTAGCGGCGCAGTTTCCCGGTGGGAATCCCGTAGAACCGGTCAGCCAGGCCGCCGGCATCCACGATGGTCCGGTCCAGCGGCACCCGGGAGCCAATCCACACAATGCGAACGCCGGGCATCAGGCGCCGCAGTTCCTGCGCCACCGCCAGTCCGGGATAGATGTGCCCGCCGGACCCGCCGCCGGTGAATACCATCGTCGCCATTCGTCCCAGCGCCTTACACCGGAGCGCTTCTAAAAACCCCGGTTGGGTTTTCAGAGGTGCTTCGCGTTTGCATATCGCAAAGGTGGTTTAAATCGGGGCGCTTCAAAAAAGTGAAGCCCTTGGAAGTGTCCATCAGACCTGCGGCCTTGAACGCGGGGATCAGCACGTGGGGCGTGAGGGGGATTTTGTTCACCCCCACCCCTGTGGCATGGAGCACCGCATTCCGGATCGCCGCCGCACCGGGTACCGCCGGGGGTTCCCCTAGGGCCTTGGTGCCAAACGCGCCGGTAGGTTCGGGGTTTTCCACAAACCGTGCTTCCAGGTGCGGGGTGTCCATAATCGTGGCCAATTTATAGTCCAGAAAATTGCCGTTCAGCAGTTCCCCGGTTTTTTCATCGTAGAGCATTTGCTCGCTCAAGCCGTAGCCGATGCCCATGCTCATGCCCCCGTGAACCTGGGCTTCCGCCAGACACGGGTTGATGAGCCTGCCGCAGTCGTGGGCATTCACCATGTTCAACAATTTCACCTTCCCCAGGGGGATGTCCACCTCCACCTCGGCCATACAGCAGCCGAAACTGTAGGCGTTGCTCTTGGCCTGGGCGCTGGACTCGGCGGTGAGATGTTCCGCATGGTCGGTGCTGTAAAGCCGCGCGGCGGCCAAATCCCCCAGGGGAAGGGGCAGTCTGTCATGGCAGGACAGACCGATTTCCGTCCCCGCCGCGCACACGCACCCATCCCGCAGGTCAAGTTCCGCTTCCGGCGCCTTGAGGATTTCCATTGCCGCGGCGATGATTTTTTCCTTTAATAATGCTGCGGTTTGTTTAATCGCCATGCCCCCCAGGTAGGTCTGCCGGGAAGCGTAGGCGCCGGTACCGAAGGGCGTAATGTCCGTATCCTGGGTGCTCACCACGTGCACGTCCCGGTAGTCTATCCCCAACGCGTCGGCGGTCATCTGGGCAAACGCCGTGTCCGCCCCCTGGCCGATCTCGGTTTCCGCCAACTGCACCTGCACGCTCCCGTCCTGGTTCAACACCATGCGGCAGGACGAAATTTCCAGGGAGATGGGCCACACCGCAGTGTTGTACCAGATGAACGCCATGCCCACCCCGCGCCTCACCGGACCGCTCTGCCGGACGTACCGGACGCGCTTCGCGTCCCAGTCTATCGTCTGTCTGCACTGTTCCGCGCACTGCCGGAACGAATCGAAGTAATTCACATTTTTGCTGAATGGGTCCTGGTACCCCACGGGCATGACGTTCAGCAGGCGGAACTCCAGGGGGTCCATTTTTAGGGCATAGGCGATGTCCTCTATTTGGGATTCCACCGCGAAATTTGCCTGGGGTGTGCCGTAACCCCGCATGGCGCCTGCGGTGGCCACGTTGGTGTAGACCGTGTATGCCCTGACACGGCTGGCTTTTTCGTCCCGGTAGAGCTGGCGGAAGGTATTGGTACCCTTAGCGGCGATGCTGTGGCCGTGGGATCCGTAGGCGCCCTGATTTGACCAGGCCGTGTAGGACCGCGCCACCAGCCGACCGTTGGGGCGCACCCAAGCGGACAGGTAAAACTTTTCGGCGTGCCGCGTCCGGGTATCCGCAAAAATTTCTTCCCTGGACAACTCAAGTTTCACGCAGCGCCCTCCCGCCACCGTGGTGAGGTACGCGTTTAGCGGTTCTGTGAGGGCGTCCTGCTTGTTTCCAAACCCGCCTCCCAAATAAGGTTTGATAATCCGCACCCGCCCCCAGGGAATCCCCAGGGCCTGCCCCACGATGCGCCTGACGATGTGGGGAATCTGGGTGGACGACACCACCACGATGCGCCCCCCCTCCATCCAGGCGAAGGACACCGCCGGTTCGATGTGGCAATGCTGCACAATGGGCGTCTCGTAGACCCCCCGGAAGACCCGAAGCCCCGGCTCCGCGACAGCCCCCTCAAAGTCGCCGTCGTCAAAGGAGGATGTGCCCAGGATGTTTTTGACCGTGCCTTCGTGGAGCTGCGAAACGCCTTCTGCGGCGGCTTTTTCCGGGTCCAGCACCGGCGGATATTCGTCGTATTCCACCCGGATGGCCCGAAGCGCCCGGTTTGCGGCGATCCCGTCATCGGCGATCACTGCGGCGATGTCGTCGCCAAAAAGTCGCACCCGGCGGTTCAGCAGCTTCCGGTCTGCCGGGTCCCGGTGACCCGGATCCAGCGACCAGGGATGGCCCGCGGTGGGGAAAGCAATGTCGGGCACATCAAAGCAGGTCACGATTTTTACCACCCCGGAAATTTTTTCCGCAGCGGACACATCAATCTTCGTGACCAGCCCGTTGGCTATGGAGGAATGGAGTATTTTTGCGGTGAGGGCGTTTCGGTCCACTAGATCGCCGGTGTACTTTGCCCGGCCCGTTACCTTTTCGTACGCATCAATCCGCGGAACGCTCTCGCCCAAGGCCATGTGACGCCTTACGTCGTCGATGACGCCACGATGCTCAGCAGCGGGGTTTCCACATCGGTGAGTACCTTCACCCCGGAGTCCAGGCTCAAGTCCTTCACCCGGAACACCGCGCCGATGCCCAAACCGGAGACGTCCGACACCACCCGCACGGGCAAATCCGCAGGGAGGCACTGAATCACGATCTGGGGGACGTGGGTGTTCATCCGACCGCCTTCACGCACTCCCGCAGGCGTACCGGAAAACTGCACCTTCACCTTCACCTTCAGTGGTTTATCCTTGTCGATCACGTGAAAATCGGCGTGCAAATTTTTGCCGGTGATAATGTCGTATTCCGTGTCCTTGATAAAAGCGATTCCCGCATCCTGATCGTCCACCATCAGGTTTACCAAGGTAGTGGGGGTGGCAAGTTTCCGAATCTTCGCAAATTCCCCCTCGTCGATCACCAGCATGGACGACTCACCCCGGGAATTATACATAACCGCAGGGATTTTTCCTTGTTTCCGGATCAACGCCGCCGCCCGTTTTCCAATCGTGGTCCGCGCCGCCGCCTTCACAACCATTTGTTCCATAGCAATAACCTCACAAAAATATCTCTAAAGCGCCCTCATCACGGAAGGCACCTGCAATACGAGCTGGGACGGCAGGATTCGGACCTGCGGAATGTCGACTCCAAAGGCCGATGCCTTACCACTTGGCGACGTCCCAAAAAATAAACTCCACCCGCCGGAAATCAGCGGATTGCGAAACCCTGAATTAACAACCCCGCCGCAAGCAGGGTATGTTGTTTTCCATAGGAAGCTGCAGCCGGGACTTCATACCTTTTTTTCGCCCCCAGGGCGGGGTATGACCCCCTCCCCCCGCTCAATCATCCCTGCCTTCGCTCTCCGGGGACACGGTATCTCTCCCGTGCTCATCAACATCGAGCATGGCCTCGTCCACATGCCCGGCGTAGTATTCCGTCAAAATAGCGTCCTGCAGGGTTTGACGAAACTCCGGGCTAATCGGATGTGCCACGTCTTTGTATTCACCGGAAGAAGTTTTCCGGCTGGGCATGGCGATAAATAACCCCTCTTTGCCCTCAATAATTTTGACGTTGTGGACCACGAAACAGTCGTCAAAGGTAACTGTCACATATCCAAGCAACTTTCCATCCACCGGAACTTTCCGTATACGAATCGCGGTAATTTGCATAATTCCTCCTTCACGTCACAGGCCAGCGAATAACCTGGGAAACTATTGTGAAGAAAACGCCGACTGCCCCGATGACACCCATCGTTTTCCTCTACGGATTAAACGTAGCAAATCAATAACCCCGCCGCAGGCAGCGGGGCATGCTGTTCGCCCGAAGAACCGGCCCCGGGCTTCATACCCTTTTCGCCCCGAATCAAGGCGCTTCCAGAACCCAACATCTGTTCCATGCGCCGCCCAAACGCAGTCCCGCCCGTTTAGCATCATCCCGGGAACAAAAAACACCGAACACCCCGGACCCGGACCCGGTCATGGCGGTGTAGAGCGCACCGGTTTGCTCCACATCGCGAATGGCCTGTGCGATGCGCGGGTATACCCGTGTAACCGGCTCCGTGAAATCGTTCACGAAGGACCAATCCGCCACCGGAGCGAAATACGCTGCCGCCAAATCAACAATCTCGCCCGGAGAGACCCCGCTCCCCACGGGCTGCCGCATCAAGGCCTCGCTCCGGTCTTTGTCCAGCAGCCGGTAGGCCGCAGGGGTGGAACTGGGCACGTCCGGGTAGACCAGCACAAACCACAGGTCACTCCGCGCCGGGATGAGACTGACCTGGTCGCCCCTGCCGGTGACCACCGCCGCACCCCGCCCGTCCGCCGCACAGGCCAAAAAGAAAAATACATCGCTCCCCGCCTGACCGGCGACGTGCGCCATATCCTTCGGCGAAAGACCTGTGCCGAACAGCGCGTCCAAAGCGCGAATCATGGCTGCCGCATCCGACGAACCGCCGCCCAAACCAGCGCCGGCAGGGATGCGCTTCTCCAAAACCACTTCCACATCGGCCTGGACGCCGGTGAGGGTACAAAACGCGCCGTGTGCCCTAGCAATCGTGTTGTCCGGCGGCAGGGCCAGGGATGCACATTCAACAACGCACCTGCCAATCCCGGTTTGCGCACGGCGGATAGAAAGGGTGTCGCACAAGGGAATCGTTTGAAACACGCTTTCTATGCCGTGATACCCATCCGCGCCGCGCCGCAACACCCGCAGTCCGATGTTTAGTTTGGCGGGTGCCGACACACACAACTCAAAGGGCATACAAATATTTTAACACAAGAAATGAATTTTGTCAAGAGAAAATGCGGATTTCGCTTGCTTTTTTTTTTCGTTTGTGTTATAGTATGGCCATGTCGTATTCCGAACCAACAAGACTCGCGGTGGTCGCGTGTCCGGGAGGTGAAGTTTTCGCCGACGCGGTCATTGCCCGCATAGAAGACATCTATAAACGCCGTTCCAACACGTCAAAAAACGCCGTGTCCTTTAAAAAGCCGGATTTTAAGGTGAAAACCAACTTTACCTACTTCATGAACGGTGAATTCAAGGCCGAAATCATGGAGAGCATCCGGGGCAAAGAGGTGTTCATCTTTCAGGACATGGAAAATCACCAGAAATTGGCCATGAACGAGGGGAAAAATCTCCTGGAACTGTCGGTGAACGACCATCTCATGGCCATGCTGGTGACCATTGACGCGGTGCGCCAGGCCGGGGCGGATAAGATCACCCTGGTGGTTCCCGCCTATCCCTACAGCAGGCAGCATAAGAAAAAAGGCCGGGAAGGGCTCACCGCAGCATTGCTGGGTCACATCCTGGAATTCATGAGCGTGGACAGGATTATCACGTTGGATATTCATTCCCGGGAAATCGTGAACGCCTTTTCCAAGACCCACCTGGAAAATCTCCATGCCAGTTACCAGATTATCCGCGAACTGGGAAAACTCCTGGGAAAAACCGGGGAGTTGGAAAACCTCACGGTGGTCTCCCCGGATACGGGGGCCATCGACCGGAACAAATTCTATTCCAGCGGTCTCAAAAAGCCCTTGGCCATGATTTACAAGGAACGGGACTACGCGGTGGTGAGCCAAAACGGCAAGGAAAACAACATTAAAACCATAAAACTCCTGGGTGAAGTGGGGGGGCGCGTGGCTTTTCTGGCGGACGACCTGTTGGGAACCGGCGGGACCCTCCTCAAGGCCATGGAATTCCTGAAGGAACAGGGGGCGTCCAAGGTGATCGCCGCCATCAGCCTGCCCTTTTTCACCGGCAATGCCATCGCCCTCTTTGACGAAGCCTACAGCGCGGGGCTTTTTTACCGGATCATCGGGACTAACGCGGTGCACCATGCGGATTTGAAGAGCCGGGAATGGTATGTGGACACCGACGTGAGCGGTCTCTTCGCCAGCGTGGTGATGCGGCTCTACGAAAACCGGTCGGTGAGCAGCCTATTGGACAACCGCTTAGTGATCGAAAGGCTGATAAAGATGAGCCCCCAGACCACGGAGGAGCAGACCGGCCTCTTCGATGAACTGGTGGAAGCGGACACGGCAAAACAATGAACATGGAAGTATTTATC
>JAITMZ010000201.1 GCA_031290725.1 Spirochaetaceae bacterium | reverse complement strand
TCGTCCAAAAAGATGTCCGCCCCCTGGAGTTTGGCCGCCCTCAGGTCAAAGCGGCTCCCGATGTCCACCCTGGCCCCCAGGTCTTGCAGCGCCAGGAAATGGGTGTCCAAACGGCGCCTTCCGATCACATCCCCTCCCGGCGGCGGCAGCACAACAGAGCCAGTCCTCGCCAAAAGGGGGCCCGCAAAGAGGATGGAGGCGCGAATCTTGTCGGACAATTCCGCTGATATGTCTGACTGAATTTTCCCGCCCGCCGTGATTTTCCAGGCGTTTTCGCTAATTTGTTCCACCTGCACCCCCAGGGAGCGCAGGATTTCGAACATCACCTTCACGTCCTCGATTTGGGGGATGTTGCGGAGTACCACCGGTTCGCCGGTGAGCAGCGTTGCGGCGATGCACGGGAGGGCCGCGTTTTTATTGCCGCCGGCAGCGATGCTGCCCGTGATGGGAAATCCCCCCTGAATGTGATACTCCGCCATTCTTTATTCCCTGTCGCACCAGTAGGTGCGAACGAGTTTGCGTTGCAAACTCTTTTGTAATATCCTCGCCAGACCGGCGATTATTTCCGCGCAACACGCGGTGTTTCCGAAATCGTTATTTCCCGGCCAGGGCCTTTTCCAGGGCCAGGGCCAGTTGATCCGCGCAGCTGGTGGGTTTGTGCCCGCAGGTGGTTCCCTTGAGGAGGGCGATCACCTCCCGGGCATCCTTGCCTTCAATCAATATGCCCATGGCCTTCAGGTTGCCGTTACAGCCGCCAACGAAGACCGTATTGTGTACCTTGCCGCCTCTGAGGTCAAAGGAGACCGACGATGAACAAGTCCCCTGGTTTCTATACGTTTTCATTTGGCCATTCTACCACAAGTTCCGTCAAAACCGCAAGGGCCTTTTCCATCTGCTCCAGGGAAGCCCATTCGCTCCGGGAATGAAAATTGTGCCCCCCCGTCCACATATTGGGGGTAGGGTAGCCCATTTCCGTGAGGCGCGACCCGTCGGTGCCCCCCCGGATGGGCTTGAAGACCGGCTCCACCCCCAGTTTTCGGGCGGCTTTTATCAGGGCATTCAGCAGGGCGGGGCTTTTCTGTAAGGAATCACGCATATTGGCGTATTGCTTGGTATGGGTCACGGTGCAAGCTGCCCCGGCGAATTTCACTGTTGCGGCCTCGGCGATGCGCTCCACCAGGCGTTTGCGTTTTTCCATGTTCGCTTCGTCAAAGTCCCGAAGCAGGAGGGTCACCTCGGCCCTTTCCATGGTGCCGGAAATCTGGTGGGGGGCGTAAAAACCCTGGCAGCCGTCGGTGGTCTCCGGGCTTTCGTGGCGGGGAAGGAAGGCCACAAAATCCGCCGCCAGGGTCACGGCGTTCACCATGGCAGGCCGGGCGGTTCCCGTGTGCCGCGCCACCCCGGTAAAGACGATGCGGCTCTTCCACGCGTTAAAACACTCGCTTTCGATTTCCCCCAAGCCCCCGCCGTCCAGGGTGAGGCACTGTTTTGCGTGCATCCAGCGGGTGGGCACCGCGTCCATGCCGTGCCCGGTCTCTTCGTCCGGGGAAAAGATGATTTCGATCTCC
Source organism: Spirochaetaceae bacterium (assembly GCA_031290725.1). Taxonomy (GTDB): domain Bacteria; phylum Spirochaetota; class Spirochaetia; order Treponematales; family Treponemataceae; genus JAISTZ01. The sequence goes on along the minus strand of JAITMZ010000201.1, from coordinate 1,345 downwards.
CCGTGGCTCACATCGCGGTTTTTGAGCAGTATTTCCGCGCAGGTAACAATCACCGCCACCCCGGCCTTGTCGTCCGCCCCCAGCAGCGTGCGCCCGTCGGATGTGATGATGGTCTGCCCTTTTGCCGCAGCCAGTTCCCGGTCTTTTTCGCTGTCCAGCACCACCCCGTCTTCCAGGGCGATGGCCGTGCCGTCGTAGGCTTCGAAGACGCAGGGCCGCACGCCAGCGCCGCTGACGGTTTCCGCGGTGTCCAAATGGGCGAGGAGGCAGATAGCCGGGACTTTCTCCAGGCCCACGGTGGCGGGAATACGGGCGCAGCAATAGCCGCTTTTCGTCACTTCCACGTCAGAGGCCCCCAGGCTGCCCAGTTCCCCGGCGATCAATTCCCCCAGTTCCCGCTCCCCGGGGCTTGAGGGCATCACCCCCGCATCGGCCTTGTCCGTGTCGCTGTCAGTGGCCACCCGCACATAGCGCAAAAACCGCTCGAGCAGGGCCTGGCGGTATTCCTTAGTCATGGCTGCCTCCGGGCACACCGAAGCGTTTGACCGGCCATATCCGCAGGACGGGCGACCCGAGTATATTCCTGGCCGGCACCGACTGGGGAGCGATGTTGGAGTAGTAGCGCACCGAAAGGGGATCCGCCGCGGTCAGGGGGGCCAAAATATCATCGTAGGAGTGGCGCATGTCCAGGGAGTTGAAGCGGTTGTCCCCCATCATGAAAAACTCGTTCGCCGGGATGTATTGGGGCTTTCCCGCGCTGTCGTTGGGGGGGAAGACGGGCATGTTCCGGCGATCCAGCAAAAAAGCGTAGTTGTTGAGCATCTCCGCCCGGCTAAAGAGGGTTCTGAGCATCACATCGTTGGCGCGCTCCGCCTGGGTGCGCTTTTCCTCCATCAATTCGCCATAGCGCACCATGATGCCCCCCAGGGTGAGTTTGATCATCACGTTCAGCCGGAAATTGGCGTCGCTGTAGAGGCTGCCCCCCACCAGGTCGCTCGTGCGGGCCGCTTCGGGGGGGGATTGGGAAGGAGAGAGGAGGTGCAGGGGCACCCCAGGAACCCAGCCGGTCAAGAAATCGCTGAACCAGGACGCCCCCTCCGCCGACTGGAGGAGCCGCAGGGTAATGGCCTCGCTGTTGGTAAAGAGTTCATACTCAAAGAGTTCCTTCTCCGTCAGGGGCGGCTGGCCGGAGCCGACGGTGCGGTTTCCCCCGAAGCGGCGGTGCAGGGCGGTGAAGCGCCGGGCATAGTCTTCCGCCTCCAGCCGGCTCCGCAGGAAAGACAGCTCGTCCCGCTCCTTCTCGCAGGCGATCATGGATTGGTACTGCGCAGCGGACAGGGGTATG
>JAITMZ010000190.1 GCA_031290725.1 Spirochaetaceae bacterium | reverse complement strand
AAGCAACTCGTAGCGCGGAAAACCAGACCACTTTTTCCAGGTGGCGCGGGGGACGGCAACAAAAAGTTGCTCCTTGGCTTTGATGCCAATGCTCATTTGCTCGAAATCGTGTACAATGTGATTGATGAAGAAACCATTAAGGTATTCCATGCCATGAAATGCCGCAGGGAATACTTCGCGCTGCTAAACTATCAGGAGGAACTATGACTGATTTAACCGAAAAAGAATATGATGCCCTGGACGAATACTACACCAAAAACATCATCATGCCCGTCGGCAAGCCGGGTTTTTTGCGAAGCGCAAAGAACACAGCGTCATTCTGGACGATGTGTCCGCTGCGCCACCTGGAGGTCTGGACGCGCTGCGAGTTTCGCCGTAGCGAAACATCGTCACGTACCTTTGGGTAGCATCCGAATCCACGCACAAAACGCCATCGGAACTCATCGGCTAAATGATTCGGGAAAAAATCTATGCTTCGGCGTAGGACGCGCGAGGGATTGGCTAGGCTGCCGGGAAGGGGCAGTGAGTGGGCTCCACAAGGAGGCCGCCTTTGTTTGGGGGCGGGGCTTTGGTAAATCGCTGGGGTTCCCTGCCAATCTCTATTTTTCTGTTCGTCTATCCGTCTGTGAAGGCGGGGGCTTGTGTGTGGGGGGACGCCTTCTTTTGGGGGCAGCGGGGTAAGGCTGGCGGGGAGGATGGCTGGGGAGGGGTGGGGGGATGGAAGCGCATCTCCCCGGGCAAACCAGAATTGTCGGCTTCAGAAACCCACTAGTGCGGTCGTTGCTTTGCTTTTTCATTTTTTATCCCGTGCCCAGCCGCGGGGGTCTATGATCCAGCCGCGCCAAGGGCTTGTGTTGGTGTCATTGTCCGGCAGGGCACCCACGATCGTGAACTTCCGGTAATTATCGCCATCCAGGAGGGAACCGCACAGAACACGGTAGGAAACCGGAGCGCCGCCCGGCCCCAACTGCAACTGGAGACACGCCACAGAGTCTGTAGTACTGGTACCGCCGCCCTCCAGAACGCCCCCCACCAAAAAGACTGGGCTGCCGGGGAAAACCGCGAGGGGAATTTCGTAATTGGGAATGAAGCTGGCATCGGCGGTGAGATACAGCGTTCCGCTGCAAAAGACTCCCCGACCCGGTACACCCCCTGGGCCGTTTCCGGCGGCGGTCATCCGCACACCGGTTCCCAGGGTGACCGCACCGGACTCCTGTACGAAGATACCGCCGCCCTCCACCGGGGCGCAGACAATGGTGACCCACTCAAACAGCACGCTGCTCCCCGCCGCCACCAGAATTGCCGGCCATCCCTCCGTACCCGCAATTTCCACCGCCCCGGGATCTTCCGCCAGACCGGTAATAATCAGCCGGGAGAACGCCCCATCCACCACAATGAAGGCGGAAGGGTCTCCTGCCCGGACTTCTTCCCGTTTTGCCAGACCGGCAGCCTCTTTGTCTTCCTGGGGGCTGCTCAGCAGCCGGATGACCTTGCTGCTGCTCGACCGGTTGGCCGCACCGATGGCATAGTTCAGGGAGGCGAAGGCGGATCCTGCGGTTTCGCCCCTTCCCTCCACGTTCTGCGCAGACGGGGATACGGGATCCACATACCAAGCCCTGCCGCTGCTGCTTATCATGAGCATCTCCGCAGTACATCCTGTCACAAGCAGGTAAGACAGGAGCACCACCACCGAATAGCGCCGGGGCAGACTGCTCATCGAAAGGGTCTTTCCCATACCGCCGGTCTCCGTGCAGCGGCCTCAGGCCAGACGCACTCGGCAGAGTTTCTTTTTGCCCGCCCGGAGCACGATCTCCCGATCCACTCCAAAGTCCGCCACACAGACCCGTTGGTTCACGTCGGTCATCACTGTTTCATCGCCGCCGGCGGGGGTCCAGAAGGCACCTCCCTGCTGTACCAACCGGCGGGCGTCGCTCTTGGTGGCGGCCAGTTTTGCACTACAGAACAGATCCACCAGGGGCACGCCGTCGCCCACCACCAGGGATGCGGGGACCCGTGCCAAGGGCATGGACTCCCGGTCACCGCCGATTCCGAAGGCCGCCCGGGCACCCGCCAAAGCCCGGTCCGCTTCATCCGTGCCGTGGATCACCTGGGTTACCTCGTAGGCAAGACGCTCCTTGGCCTTGTTGATGTTACCGGCGGCCAGCTCGTCGATTTCCTCCACCGGCAGGAAGGTAAATAATAGAAGAAAAGTGCGCACGTCCGCATCGGTGACGTTCCGCCAGTACTGAAAAAAATCGAAAACCGGCGTAAGGGCAGGGTCCAGAAAGAGGGCGCCCTTTTCGGTTTTTCCCATTTTTTTGCCGTCGCTGGTGGTGATTAACGGGAAGGTCAGGCCGAACACGGGGACGCCGGTCTTACGGCGAATCAGGTCCACCCCGGCGGTGATGTTGCCCCACTGGTCGTCCCCCCCGATCTGCAGGGCGCAGCGATGGCGCTCGTACAGCTTGAGAAAATCGAAACTTTGCAGCAACTGGTAATTGAATTCGATGAACGACAGCCCCGTTTCCAATCGTTTTTTATAAGCCTCAAAGGTGAGCATCTTGTTCACCGAAAAGCAGGATCCGATGTCCCGAAGAAAGTCGATATAATTCAGTTCCGCCAGCCAGTACTTATTGTTGTCCGATATAGCGTTTTTGCCGTCGAAATGAAGAAAGCGGTGGAGCTGGGCTTCGATGCGGGCCACATTGGCGTCAATCTGTTCGTAGGTAAGCATTTTTCGCATCTCGGTCTTCCCCGACGGGTCGCCGATCCGGGCCGTTCCTCCGCCGATCAGGGCGATTCCCCGGTGCCCCGCGGCCACCAAGTGCCGGAAAGCAAAAAAGGGCACCATGTGCCCCACGTGGAGGCTGGTACCGGTGGGATCGCAGCCCACGTAAAAGGTGACCGGTCCCTGATCCATAAGGTCGGACAGAGCGTCCGGGTCGGTACACTGCTGAAAAAATCCTCGCTCTTTGAGCGTTTCAAGTGCTTTGTTCATGGGGATAGTATAGTAGGAAGCGGGAAAATATGCAAGGGGACATTCAGCCCACCAGTAATTCAGAATTCAACCACAAAGTCGAAAAAGTCGAATAAGTTTTTAGGATAAAACCTGACTTTTCTTTTTCGACTTATCCGACTTCGCGGTGAATAAAAATTGTGGGCCAAGTATAGCGCCTACAACGGGGTATGTTTCTCCTAAAGAAGCCGGCGCAGTAAGATACTGAATAATGGTTGCAGAAATTTTTACCACTTGCCCCGGGCACCGCCGCCCCCGGAGCGTCCGCCCCCACCGGAGAACCCGCCGCCGTTGGAAAAGCCCCCGCCGAAACCGCCGCCCCGCCGGGGGCCGGGAGCGGCAAAGGGACCGTAGATCCCGCCCCGCCGCCGTTTGCTGAACACACCGATGGCGATCATGATGATGATAAAGAAAAACACCGCAGCCACGGGATTTTCCAGGGGATCATCTGATTTGCCGGCCTTGGCCTTTTGGGCCACGGAGGAAGACACCAGGGTTTCGTCCTGGAGAATGATCCCCGCCATATTCTGAACGGCGGCATAGACGCCCTCGCCGTAAGCGCCCCGCTGAAATGCCGGGGCGATCACCTCCCGGATGATGAGGCCGCACTTGGCGTCGGTTAAATTGCCTTCCACGCCGTAGCCGGTTTTAATCACCACTTCCCGCTCGTCTCGGGCCACCACCAAAATCGCCCCGCTGTCTTTGCCCTGCGCGCCGATTTTCCACGCGTCAAAGACCCGCATGGAAAACAAATCAATGTCGTCCCCTTCCAGAGAGGGCACAATAAGCACGGCGATCTGGGCTTCGGTCTTTTGGTCAAAATCCAGGAGAAAGGCCGCCGCCTGGGCCTGTTCCCCTGGGGCGAGCATATTGGCGTTGTCCATAAACGCCCCGGTGAGCACGGGGACTTCCAGCGCGTTCAATGCGCCCAAGCACGCCAGACCCAGGAGCAGCGCCAGGCAACGCCGCTTCAGCGGCGCACGGGGAAAAATGTTTTTGGCAAGGCGCTGCCCCTCGCGCCGTCCGCTTGAAGCGCCCATCAAAAGGCCACCGTGGGGGCGGCAACGGCACGGGAGTCGGCGGAAAAATACGTTTTCTGTGTAAATCCCGACTGACCGGCGATCCATGCCTGGGGAATCCGCCGTATATACGAATTATAATCCCGAACGGCCTCGTTGAACCGGCTGCGCTCCACGGCGATGCGGTTTTCCGTGCCCTCCAGTTGATCCTGCAATGTCAAAAAGTTGGTGTTTGCCTTGAGTTCGGGGTAGTTTTCGGTTACCACCAGGAGCCGCTGCAAGGCGCTTCCCAGTTCGCTCTGGGCCTGCTGGAAACGATTGAATGCCTCCGGGTCGTTCAGCACCTCGTCAGAGACCTGGAGAACGCCCCCGGCCCGGGAACGCGCGGCGGTGACCTGCTCCAGTACCTCCGCTTCGTGGGCAGCGTAGCCCTTCACCGTGGCCACCAGGTTGGGGATCAGGTCCAGCCGGCGCTGATACTGGTTTTCCACCTGCGCCCAGAGGCCGCCGACGCCCTCGCTTTTCGCCACCATCGTATTGTACGTTTGGGTACAAAAGGAACATCCGCCGATAATGAAAAGTACCAGTACACCCGCCGCAATAAGTCCGATTTTTAAACCCGATTTCATCCGCCACTCCCTTGAGCTACACTGGATTCGAACCAGTGACCCACGCCTTAAAAGGGCGTTGCTCTACCACCTGAGCTAGTAGCCCGTAAATATGGTACAGTATACTGAAAAAAAGAAAAAATGTCAAGCGATTTTGGTCAAAAAATGCAAACTCGCCTTGTATAATTGTGTGGAATTCGATATACTTTTGGCGTGCTGTATTATCTTGCGTCTTTTTTCTTAAAACGATTCGGACCGGCGCGGCTCCTGCAATCATTTACGGTGCTTATTGTGGTGTCCCATTATGTAGGGTTTGTCGTCACCGCTCTGCTGATGCCCAAATTCTACCCCATACTCCCGGTGGATCGGGGCCGCGACTTTGTGCCCGGCGCTGAGGCCTCCAAAGGTAAACCCACCGGTGCCGGCGCGGTGTTTATCTCTTTCTTTGTATTTATTGTATTGCTTGTGGCGCCCCTGGAGGCATTCCATGTGTGGATACTGGGGTTCACCTGGCTATCCATGGTCACCGGCTTTCTGGACGACCGCAGCAGCACCAGTTGGGGGGAATATCGCAAGGGGCTATTGGACCTGTTCCTGTGCGCCACATCGGCGCTGGTGATCACCCATTTTCTGCGCGATCAGACTGCGGGCGACATCGTGTGCTGGCTGCCCTTTACCGCCCGGCCGGTACATCTGGCTCCCTGGCTCTTTACGGTAATCGCCACCTGTATGCTCTGGGGTTCCATCAACACTACCAACTGCACCGACGGGGTGGACGGCCTGTCCGGTACGCTGGTACTTATCGCCCTGATTACCCTGGGGGTCATATTCTACTTTATCGTGGGACACCGGGACATCGCGGCCTACCTGCTGGTGCCGCATCTGGCGGACGGGGCCGTGTGGGGACTCATCACCTTCACCCTGGCGGGGGTGCTCATGGGCTACCTGTGGCACAACGCCTTTCCCAGCACGGTGCTCATGGGGGATGCCGGAAGCCGCGCCCTGGGCTA
>JAITMZ010000162.1 GCA_031290725.1 Spirochaetaceae bacterium | reverse complement strand
TTTGCCAAAAACCATTGGAGGTTATTATGGCAAAGAAAAATGTTCTTTTCGTGGGAATGTTGGCGCTGGCGCTGGTATTCGGAATGGCGCTGGCGGGGTGCTCAAACGGCGATGACGGCGGCGGCGACCCCACAGTCAAAGCCCCCGCAGTAGGCGACCTGCCTGACAAGTCGGGAGGCACTTGGGTAAGCAATGAGACTGCGGCGAAAACGCTGTATGAGGCGATTTTGGGCAGCTTAAACATAAGATTCCTCGAGACGGTGCGAAGTGCGGCGGACAAGGACGAGGGTGCCGAAAAGACTGCGACGTCGCTCGATTTTGTAGGCGACACAGCCATAACCGAAGGCCTAACGGGAACGGTTACGGCATCCGTACATGACAGTTGGTCCACAACCCATAGGACCATGAATCTCGACATAGCAGCCAAGACGCCTATAGTGGGCACCAGTGGAACGGCGGCGGCGGGAAGCGTTTGGAGGCAATCCCGTTCAACAACCGGCGTGAGCGGCGGCGCGTTCACCCAGAAGGATGCCTATGCCTATGGGATTACTGTGGTCAAAGACAGCGGTGCGGCAAAAATCATCTATACGTCAAACACCACGGAGACAGGCGACAACAGTTCCTGGGTCAGAACCGGCTCAGAAACGATAACGGTCTACGGCGCGAATGACGCGGTGGTGTGGAAAGAAACATACCCAATCGAAAAGTCAGGCCCCGAAGACTAACAGCCTCAAGGCTCACGCCAAGGCGCGGCGGGCGGTCTCCGGCAACGGAGGCCGCCGCTTTTGTTTTATGCTTGACAATTTGGCTAAAAAGAGGTATACTCTCTCTATGGTAACGGAGGTATCTATGGCATTAGAAACACGATCGAGGCAGACGGGGACAGACCTGACCTTTGAGAAGGTCTGGATGATGTTCCAGGAGACGGACAAGAAGTTCCAGGAAAGCAAGGAAACATGGGATCGCAGTATGCAGAAAAGCAAGGAAACATGGGATCGCAGTATCCAGGAAAGCAAGGAAACATGGGATCGCAGTATGCAGAAAAGCAAAGAAACATGGGATCGCAGTATGCAGGAAAGCAAGGCGGAGCATGACCGGGGGATGGCAGAACTACGGGAGTCGCAGAAGGAACTAACCGAGGCGCAGAAAAAGACTGACGAGCAGATTCAAGAGACGGAGCTGCTCGTCAAGGCAACGACCGCGCAGATAGACAAATTGTCTGCAAACCTCGGCGGGGTGGGTAATTCGCTGGGGGACATGGCTGAAGGGCTGATGGCTTCTGATCTCCTTGAAACATTCGATGCCCTTGGGCTTGATTTTGACCGCTCATTTCAGAACTATAAGGTGAAGGACAAAAAAACAAAACGCAAGCTGACGGAAGTGGATATGCTGCTGGTCAACGGGACCATCGCGATGGCGGTGGAAGTGAAAACAACGATGACACAGGGCGATGTGGACAAGCATGAAACCCGGATGGATGTCCTGCGTCATGAGCCTAACTCGCTTTTTGTCAATCGCAGGTTGTATGGGGCAATGGCCGGCGTAAAGATGAGTAAGATGGCGCGGGAATATGCCATGGACAAGGGCTTTTTCGTCATTGAACTCACCGGCGACACGGTAAAAGTCGACATGCCCGATGGCTGGACGCCAAAGACCTGGTAGGGGCGGCGCGGGGCGCTGGGGTGGCGAAGATCGCTGGGAAGGGGCGCTGGAGAGGCGCGGGGGCGGTCTCCGGGACGGAGGCCGCTTTTTTTATGCGCGGGCGAGGACGTTCAGGGACACGCCCGTCCCCGCCTGCCTACCCAGACCACCGTTCAGCGCTTACAGTAGGCGCGGAATCCCTCCCAGGCGCGGCAGTGGGGCGGGTCCGCACCGCCACCGTGAGACCACCGTCTTTGCAGCCGATGACCACCGTACCGTCCGGCTTTCCCGCGCCTTCCAGGAGTTTGCCCGCCAGGGGGTCCTCAATCTCCTGCTGAATCAGCCGCCGCATAGGGCGAGCGCCCATTGCCGGGTCATAGCCGTGTTCCGCCAGGTAGCGCTTGGCTTCGTCCTTCACCGACAGGCGGAGATTCTTCTCGGCCAGCCGAGCCGCCAGTTCTGCCAAACGCAGGTCCAATATCGCCGTCACTTCCTCCGGGGACAGGATGCTGAACACGATGATGTCATCAATGCGGTTCAACAGTTCAGGGCTGACGAGTTTTTTGAACTCAGCGACGGCGCTTTTTTTTATTTCGCCGTAGGGCATGACCCGCTCTGTGGAGGCGCTGAACCCCAGGCGCGAATCCGCGGAGATTTCCCGCGCCCCGGCGTTGCTGGTCATGATGATCACCGTGTTGCGGAAGCTCACCGTGTGTCCCAGATTGTCCGCCAGTTGGCCTTCTTCCAGCAATTGCAAAAGCAGGTTGAACACGTCCGGATGGGCCTTCTCGACTTCGTCAAAGAGTATCACCGAATAGGGCTTGCGGCGGACTTTCTCGGTGAGCAGGCCCCCTTCTTCGTAACCCACATAGCCCGGGGGGGCTCCGGTGAGGCGGCTTGTATTGTGGCGTTCCATGAAGTCGCTCATATCGATGCGGATCAGGGCGTTCTCCGTGCCGAACAGAAAAGCCGCCAGGGATTTGGCCAGCAGTGTTTTCCCCACCCCGGTAGGGCCCAGAAACACAAAAGAACCCGTGGGCCGGTTGGCTGCGGACACCCCCGCGCGGCTTCGGCGAATGGACGAGGCGATGGCCGCCACCGCCTCGTTCTGCCCAACCACGGTTTTATGGATCTCCGTTTCCATATGGAGCAGGCGCCCCGAGTCTGCGGCACCGAGCTGCGCGGCGGGAATGCCCGTCATGGTTTCGATTACCCCACAGACGTCCGCGACGGTCACCGGTTTTTGCCGGGCTGCGCGATGCTGGAGCCATCGCCGGCGGAAAGCCGCCAGTTTTTGCGCGGTGACGTTCGCCTGGTCCCGCAAATCCGCAGCAAGCTCGAAATTCTGGGCCTGTACCGCGTTCTGCTTTTCTTCGTTCAGCGCGGCGATCTGTTTCTCGAATGCCTCAATTTCCGGGGGGCGGTCGTCGTCCTCAATGCGCTTCATGGCCCCTGCTTCGTCCAGGATGTCGATGGCCTTGTCCGGGAAGTAGCGCTCCGACAGGTAGCGCCGGGCAAAACGGACGATGGCGTCAATTACCTCGCTGTCGTAGCACACGCCGTGGTAATTCTCGTATTTTTTTTTGATACCCTCCAGGATGAGCTTGGTCTCCTCATCGCTGGGTTCGTTCACCTGAACTATCTGGAAACGCCGTTCCAAGGCAGCGTCCCGCTCGAAGTACTTTCGGTATTCCGCCAGGGTGGTGGCGCCGATGCATTGTAATTCGCCCCGGGCCAGGGCGGGTTTGAGCATGTTGGAGGCGTCCATGGTGCCCTCCGCGCTTCCCGCCCCGATAATCGTATGGAGTTCGTCGATGAACAGGATGATGTTCTTTTCCTCGGCGATTTCCTTGATGATCCGCTTAATCCGCTCTTCAAATTCCCCGCGATATTTGGTGCCCGCGATGATCAGCGCCAGATCCAGCGTGAGGAGCCGTTTCTCCGCGATGTTGGGCGGCACGGCTCCCGAGACGATGCGCAGCGCAATCCCCTCGGCAATGGCGGTTTTGCCCACCCCGGGATCGCCGATGAGCACCGGGTTATTCTTGGTGCGCCGGGACAGGATTTGCAGTACCCGCTTGATCTCCCGATCCCGTCCCACCACCGGGTCGATGGTACCGGCGCGGGCCAGTTCCGTCAAGTCCCGGCTGAATTCCGCCAGGATGCCCTGCCGCTTCCGTCTGCTCTGCGGTGCGGTCTGGGCGCCCTCCCCTGATAATTGGCCGTCGGAGCTGTCCTGGAACAGGTCTGCGCCGTAAGCCGCCGAGGAGGGGTTTTTTGCGGCGATCTCTGCGGCCAGCCGGCGCAGGTCGTCAAAACGGAGGTTGGCACCCCGGAAAAAGCGGTTGGTGACGCTCTGTTCCTCGCGAATCATGCCTAGCACCAGATGTTCCGTGCCGATGTAATCCTGGCCGAGGAGTTGGGATTCCTCAGAGGCGGCGTCCAGGATGCCGTTCAACCGGCGGGAGGGGGGCACGTCCACCAGGGTGTCGCTGTCCGCCACCGTGTGGGTAACGATGCTGCGCTCCAAAACCACCTGTAGATTGAGTACATTGATCTTGAGCCGCTGGAACAGCTGGTAGCCCAGCCCTTCGGCGCTTTTCAGCAGGGCCAAAAGCAGGTGTTCGGGCAAAAGCTGCTCGGCACCGCTCTTTCGAGCCTCGTCTTGGGCCAAAATCGCAATTAAACGCTGTGCCCGGGGGGATAAACTTTTTGGCATGGTTATTCCTTGATCTCCGGCGTGGTGTTCCGTGCAGCTTCCAGTGCGGTTCCCCGGATCAACAGGCCGTCCAGAGCGTCCTGCATCACCAGGGTACGCATCCGCTGGATTCGCAGGTTTTCCTGGTTTGCCACGTCCCGCTCCCAGGCGAAATTCCCCGATCGGATCACCGTTTCCAGGTGCGCCCGCTTGATGCGATAAAACAGGGCGTTAAGGCTGCCCGCCCGGGGCTCCGACCAGGTGATAATCCCCGTGTCTATCCCCAGCTTGATATCCGACAACAGTATCGCCGCCTCCCGTTCTTCCATGAAACGGCTGTATTTGACTGTGGCGAAGGCGCGGTACACCCGGTCCCGCAGTATCGTGGGTCTGGCTTCCAGCAATTCCGCCCGGAAGCGGCGTTCCATGGCGGCTACGTATTTTACGGTGGAATTCAGGGCCGCGATCTGGTCGAATTCGGTGCCGCCGACGCTGTTGGCGTTGCGGATACGATAATACGAACCGAAGGGCATACCGTTGGGAGCAAGGCCGTAATACGTCTCCGCCACAAAGCCCCGGCCATTGATGGCGCTTAAAAATTGGGCGAAAGCTTCCTGACCGGCCAGCTCGATGGCGGGTAAGTGGGCGTGTACCGAGATTTTCATGCCGCTCCCCGCATCGAACAGGGACGATGTCAGAAAGCCTGTCTCATAGGATGCGGCGAACTGGAGTGTCCGCTGCAACTCCTCATCCAAGTTGTGACACAGCTCCCAGGTGTCGGCGGTGTTCAGGCCGGAAGCAAAGGCCGAAATCCGCAGATGGTCCCCCTGGTTTATGGTGCAAGCCAGGCATCCGTCGGCGCGGAGCACAATGCCGGCAGGGGGGGGCGGGCTTTCACTTTGATCCGAATTGGACAAAACCCCCCGCTCCATAAGCAGCCCCCGGCGAAGGGGGGGCAGGCAATCTACCCGGTTGGACTGCCAGGATTCGTGGTCGGACACCTGGGCAAAGGAATCCAACACCGCGGATAAAACCCGCTCACCGTCCTCGCCGCGTTCCCGGTGGGGAAAGGGAAAGCTCGCCAGATTTCGGGCCAACCGGAGCCGCGTGGAGATCACCACGTCGTTGTCCGGGCCGTCCTGGGTGTACCACCCGTTGACGGAAAGGCTGGTCACCGCACACCCCCCGACAGTTCCGGGGCGTTATCATGAATTGCCAGGCCCCGCAGTTGGTCGCGGTACATGGCGGCCCGCTCGTAGTCTTCCCGGGCGATGGATTCTTCCAGCTTGCCCTGTATCTCCACCCGGTCAGTGAGGGACGACCGGGATTGGGCCAACCGCTGGGGAAGATCCCCGGAATAGGCTCCCAAAATCCCCGATTGGTCCATGAGCTGCTTGATGTCGTCGTGGAAAAAGTGATAACATTCGGGACAGCCGACGGAGCGGTTTTTCTTTAATTGATACAAACTGGTAGCGCACACCGGGCAGGCACGGGAATCCAGCTTTTGCTGCACCATGTTCACCGCATTCCGGATCTCGTTGATGATGTGGCCAAAGGACAGCTCCAACTTGTCGCCGTGGACCTGGATGCCCCGCTGTTGGGCACATTCTTCGCAGATGTGGATCTCGTTCTGCACGCCAAAAAGCATTTGATGCAGGCAGATAACCGCGTCTCTCGTTTTACAGATAGCACATTTCATATCAGCTCCAGGGCACTTCAAAAAACTCGATTGAATTTTTCGAAGTGTTTCGCATTCGCATATCTCAAATACAATAATTGCATACGCAATTACATTTTAAATCTTCCGCAGCGTCCAAATCGGGCGTTCGTGCCCTGCCCGTGACGCCGGATACACCGAAACCAGCACCGAAAGCGCCAAAGTCCCCGCGGTGATGACAAACAGCGACGTGAACGGGATGACCACCGGAATTTTGTCCAAATAGTATGCCGGGTCAAGCAGATGTACGACTATAAAATCCCCACGGGAAGCGCTCCAGCTCAGAGTATACACAAAACGCGCGAAAATGTTAACCACTTTTTCGATAAAAACGATAATTTCGTTCACATTTATCGCGCACAACAGCCCCACCGGCACCCCCAGAATCGCGCCGCACAGTCCCGCGAAGAGTCCCGTGAGCAAAAAGGCGAGGGAAATCCCCTCTGCACTGGCCCCCAGGCTTTTGAGGATGGCGATTTCCCGCCGCCGCTCGATTGCCAGTATCACCAACGCCGACGACACATTCACCACCGCCACCAGCACGATCAATATCACCACAAAGAGCAGCAGTGTCCGGGTGGAGGCGAAGTTTTCAAATTGTGCCTCATTCATGCGGTCCCAGGAATACAAACGATACCCCGGCGGCAGTACAGCCCGCAGACGGTACAGCGTGCTCACAAAAGACGGCGCGAAGGGGTCGCCGGTCTCGATGCCGATGGTGGTACGCGATGCCTCGTCAGACAGGAGCGAGAACCCCGTCTCCACCGGGATGAACACCCACCGCGCGTCCAGCTCCTGATACCCGGACGACAGTATCCCTTCCACGGTAAATTGTGCCGTGCCAGGGAACATCATCCCCGTCAGGCTTTTCCGCAGTGTGATAAGCCGTACCGTGTCCCCCGGATGCAGACCCAAGTCCCCCGCGATTTTGCTCCCCAGCAGGGCACTCCGGGCCGTGGATAACAGTGCCCGTCCTTCTGTAACCGTGAACAGGCCGGAAAATGCCGGGCTTTCCGTCCAAACCTCCGGAGAGACTGCGCGAATCGTAGCGCCCGCCCGCCCGGAGGCACCCGCCGCTAGGGCC
>JAITMZ010000028.1 GCA_031290725.1 Spirochaetaceae bacterium | reverse complement strand
TAATGCGGCGGGTCAGGTATCCCAACATCAACTCCGTGCCTATCCGGAAGCCGTTGCCCAGAGGCGTGCTATACATGCCGTCGTAGGTGCCTATGCTGATGAAGTCCACCCGCTGACCCAGGATGTACTCCGTGGAGAAAGATAGCCGCTGTGGGATGGGATAAAACCGTATTCCCACGTAAAATCCGTAGTCGTAGAAATGCATGTATTTGTTTGAACTGGCGTTATAGTCCAGGGTGTTTTCCATGCCGAAAGTGAGGTGCAACGCCCGGTTCAGCGCTAATTCCGCCGCCGCATCCAGGGCCAGCACAATGCGGTTCATGTCGCCTCCGTGCTCTTCGAAGAGGTCCTGCACCAGCTTTGATCCGTAGATAATCCCGGCTGTTCCCAGGGAAGCGCGGAAGATGAGTTTTTGTTCCCGCGGGGCGGCCATCAGGGGCAGCAAGACAAGAGAAAACAGCAATACGGATGCAACGCGAACTTTCATATCTACTTTATCGGCAGAATGGGGCCATATCTTGAGTGCAGACAGCGTCCGGCAGACACCCTGGCCTTGTTCGAGAGCGACAGTTTCCGAACAACCCTATTGCCCCAGCGCACTGAACTGGGTGAGAAAATATTCATCGTAACGGGTCATGTCCAGGTGATGGCGCTCCACCACTTGCGACAGGGTGAATGCCATGTAGTGATACTCCAAAGTGTTTTGCGGACCCGGCAGGTTCAGCCGCTTCCGCACCGCCGCATTATCCCGCCGAATGGTGTAGCCCATGTAAAAATCGTTCAAGTCCGAGTCGGCATGGGCGGTTTCACCCATCAGCCGGTACGCCTCCTCCCGGCTGATGGCAGGTATCTTTTTTCCTATAAGGATTTGCCGGAGTTCCCGGATTTGCTCGTAGGAAATGCCCATGAGAAATTCCTCCACCGCCAGTTCCACGTCGTCATGATCGGGGAAATGCTCGTCCAGGCGGCTGCGGACAAATCGTATCCAGTCGGTGTCCATGGTTTGTGAAAAGACGACGAACTCTGCCTTGCAGCCCATGGTTCCGAATACCGGCACAATCTGCGTCCGGGCGTGCCATACCGACTGGAGGGCCAGTGCGGTGTCGTTGGCAATCAGGTCCGATCGGTGCTCCCAGGAAAATATCAGCGCCGTGGCGATCTGAAGCCGCTCCACATGGGCGATTTTTTCCGAATCCAGCAGGGTAAGATATACGTCCTCTACCATCAGGGTGAACAGCAGCATGGCGGTGATGTTTTGGAATTCCCGCATATCCTCTTCCGGCATCCCCGCCTTTTCCGCCACCTGCCGCAGCAACTCGAAGGTGTGATATTTCGTCACCAAAAAGCTCTTCCCCAGAGTGGCCTTGGAGGGCATGTAGAGCGTCTTGTCTCCCTGGTGCCGCAGAATCAGCCGGTTGATAATGGTTACAGGGTTGCGGGGATCCCCCAGCACCACCGTGGGGTTCAGCAGGGACGGGAACCGGGCGATGCTGTCCGCCAGACTCTGCATGTCCGCCAGTCTGCTGAGAGTTCCTGCCAGCAGCGCCGAGGAGCTTTCCGTGAGCACCTGAACCAGGCGGTCTACCAGAAGCCGCTCGGATTGGGACAGCACAATCAGATTGGTGGGCAGAGAATTTCGTGCGTCAAGGCCGCTATTTTTTTTCACCGGTTCCATATCTACAGTATACTACAGTTTTTACGAAAAGGCAAGGGTTCCGCATTGCGCCGCAGGGATGCGGCGCATCTTTCTATCTCATTATGCACCATAAATCCCTAAAGCGGTAAGAGCTAATCCACGGTGCGCCAAGAAAGGGGAGTGACGGTTCCATCCCGCAAAAAAAGCGAGCCCCGGCTGGAAAGGAAGACGGTGAATTCCACCAGCCGCCCCTGTAAATTCCATATCTCTTTTTCTTTTTCCGGTGATGAGATGGCATAGTATTTGCCGTCCTGGGTTTCAATGCCGACGTAGGTGTGCGGCTCGCTGCCGTAGATACGCACCCTGCCCAGAATAACGACCGCCCCGGCAGGCTGTTTTGCGTCTGTGCCAGAAGCACCCGGCGGGGTGTCTTTTTTACCGAATGCGAAAAGACCCGGGAGAACGGCCGTCAATAGAAAAATTACCAGTACCTTTTTCATAAATAACTGCTCCTTGTGGTCTGCCCTTAAAGCACATTCGCACAGACACGAGATGAGGGTAGTATAGTAAAGAAGCGAAAAAGAATCAACAACCCCGCGCAAATGCCGGTGCCTTGGAATCGCGAATCCCCTCTTGACTTTTTTTTTATTCCATGCTATCTTTCAAAAAATATAAGGAGACCATATGTCAGGACATAGTAAATGGGCGACAATTAAACACGCCAAGGGAATGGCGGACGCAAAGCGCGGCCAGTTGTTCACCAAATTCATTAAGGAAATCTCCATTGCGGCCCGGATGAGCGGCGGCGACCCCGCTTCCAACCCCCGGCTCCGCACTGCCTGCCTCAAGGCCCGGGCTGCCAACATGCCCAAGGACAACATCGAGCGGGCCATCAAAAAGGGTACCGGGGAACTGGGGGCCGCCACCTTCGAAGAGATGATTTACGAAGGGTACGGGCCCGGCGGGGTTGCGGTCATGGTGGAAGTGCTCACGGACAACAAAAACCGCGCCGCCGCCAACGTGCGGAACATTTTCTCCAAGACCGGGGGCAACCTGGGGGCCACCGGCTCCGTGTCGTATCTTTTTAAGCGCAAAGGCGTGATCGAATACGATGCCGAGACCGTGGGCGAGGATGCGGTGATGGAAGTGGGCCTGGAATCCGGTGCCGACGACATCGCCAACGAGGACGGCGTGATCACCGTCACCACCGACCCCGCTAATTTTGAACCGGTGTTGGAAGCGCTCCAGGCGAAAGGGTTCGAGTCGGTTTCCGCAGAGATTTCCATGGTGCCGGACACGTATTCCGCCCTGGACGTGGACACCGCCCGGAAGCTGCTCAAGCTGGTGGACCGCCTGGAAGAAGACGAAGACGTGCAGAACGTCTACACCAACGTTGAATACCCCGATGGCTTTGAAGCCGAATAACCGGTGACTACCCGCATTGGGGTGCCCGAATTGCCACAGCCCAAGGCGCTCCGTGTCTTGGGTCTGGACCCCGGCTTGGGTGCCACCGGCTACGGTATCATCGACTGCGTTGACAACCGGCTGCGTCTGGTCGCTTACGGCGCGGTCACCACCCAGGCCGGCGAAAACCATGGCAAGCGCCTCCTGGAAATTTTTGACCGCTTTTCCGCCCTCATCGCCGAGTACCGGCCCGGACAGGCTGTCGCGGAGACCCTCTTCTTCGCCCGGAACGTCACCAGCGCCTTGGCCGTCTCCGAGGCACGGGGGGTGCTCACGCTGTGCATGACGCAGCATGGAGTCCCCCTGGCGGAATACGCCCCTAACACCATCAAGCAGTCCGTCACCGGCAGCGCCCGCTCGGACAAGCGGACCGTGCAGGAATACGTACGCCTCCTGTTGGGCATGACCGACATCCCCCGGCCAGACCACGCCGCCGACGCCCTGGCCGCAGCAATAACCTATATACATACCGCCGCATACCGCCCTCCGGGAACGCCTTCTCAAGGTACAAACCGGTAGCCCGCGCCCCACAGGGTTTGCAGGTGCCCCGGCTCCGCAGGGTCGGTTTCGATCTTCTCCCGCAGACGGCTGACGTGCACCGCCACAGTTTTAATGTCGCCGTACCTGTCCTGACCCCAAATTTTTTCGTATATTTGCTCTTTGGTGAAGACGCGCTCCGGATTGGCCGCGAGAAAAGAGAGCAGTTCGTATTCTTTGTTGGTCAGCGCCACCTCAATCTCCCGCACAAATACCCGGTGGGTGGCCTGGGTGATGGTCAGCCAGCCCAGGTCCACGTCGCCGGGATGGGACACCGGGGCCTTGGTGAGCCGTTCGTAGCGGGCGATATGGGACTTCACCCGGGCCACCAGTTCGGTGGGGGAGAAGGGCTTGGTGACGTAGTCGTCGGCCCCCAGCCCCAGGCCGCGTACCTTGTCCAAGTCTTCTCCGCGGGCGGTGACCATGAGGATGGGCACGTCCAGTTTGGCGCGGATTTCCCGGCAAATGGTCATGCCGTCCCTGCCGGGGAGCATCAAGTCCAGCAGGATCAGGGCGAAACCCCCTGCCAGGGCCTGTTCCGCGCCCTTTGTGCCGTCTTTCTCAATGGCCACCTCGAATCCGGCGATTTCCAGAAAGTCCCGCTCAATGGCCGCGATGTCGGCATCATCCTCGATGATGAGTATCCGTGGTTTGTTGTTTTCCATGGTTCATCCCTCCCCTTGCAGCAGGGGTAAGCTCACTACAATTGCCAGTCCCCCTGCTGCCGGCAATTCCGCGTGAATCCTGCCGCCCATGCGCCGGATAATCCTCGCTCCGATGGCCAGCCCCAGCCCGGAACCTTTTTTGCTCCGCGCCGGGTCCGCACGGTAGAACACATCGAACAGTTTGCCCAGCGCCTCCGGGGACACGCCGGGCCCGTCGTCTGCGAGGCGGAGTATGGCGCAGGCACCCAGGGCCGCATCTTCGCCGGCGGCACAGGCCACCGTCATGGTACCCTGGGGCCTGGTTTTGTATTTGGCGCTGTTTTCCAGGATGTTCACGATTACGTTCCTGAGCCACAGCACGTCGGCGGCCGCGGACAAGCCGCTTTGCACCTCTGCCAGGCGCACCGTCAGGCCGCGGGGGGCGTATTCGGTTTCCGCCTCCTGTATCATGTCCGTGACCGCACGGCCAATATCAATCCGGTGCAGGGTGAGGGGGAACTCGTCCATGTCGAGCTTGGAAAACAGGAAAAGCTGCTCGATGATGTGTTCCAGGTCGGCGGTTTTGTTTTTGATGGTGGCAAAATACTTTTTCTGCATGTCCAGGGTGGATGCCACGCCGGTTTCGATGCCTTCGAGGTAGCCCTTAATCGACGTGAGGGGGGTGCGGAGGTCGTGGGAAATGCCGGCGATGAGTTCCCGGCGGTTGGCTTCGTCTTTTTTTTGCTGGGCGGCGGATTCCTCCAGTTTTTGCGCCATGCCGTTAAAGGCCTCGCAGATCGGGCGGAATTCATCCTCCACCTGATAGTCGATACGGTAACTCAGGTTGCTGTCGTGAATTTGCCGCACACCGGCGGTGAGCGTATCAAGGGAAGCCGCAATATCTTTTACTATGTGGTGCGTTAAAAAACGGCTGGCCGCATAAATCACCGCCGCAAGCAGGACAAGCATACCGATAAAGAGCATTCTCACAAACGGCGCTTTGTCCAGCCATCTCTGGTCCACTTCCCGGGTGGGAAATGCCACGCCGGTCGTCTTGGTCAGGATAAAAAAGATGATCCAAAAAATGGTAAAGAACGAAACCCACGCCGCCACCGGTACCGCGGACATGAGAATGTTGGACATAAACAAGCGCTTTTTGATGGTCATACTATCAACCTTTTCCCCCCAATACCCTATATACATTATACTATAGCTTTGTGTAAAACGCAACACGCCGTACGTTTTGATGGTACCCGGTACGTATTAACGCCGGGTAAAAAGAAAGTTAAATTTCGGTAAAATCTCGCAGGCGGCACCCCCCCGCCCGCCTCCCCCAACCACCCTCCAAAGACTACTGCCCACGCGGCCTTCCGCCTTTTGTGGTACGCCCCACAAAAAAGCCGCCTCCCTCACGGGAGACGGCATCCTGTCGCGTTGTGCGTTCACGCGCCTTCCCTGCGCCCCTTACACCGCCGACCAGTCCGCCAGCGAGAGGCCGCTTATGTTCTCGAAGTGGCGCGTGTTGTTGGTCACCAAGGTCAGACCGTAGGTTTGGCAAAAGGCGGCGATGAGAATGTCCATGTCGTCGCAGATGCGGCCTTTGCT
Source organism: Spirochaetaceae bacterium (assembly GCA_031290725.1). GTDB lineage: Bacteria > Spirochaetota > Spirochaetia > Treponematales > Treponemataceae > JAISTZ01. The sequence goes on along the minus strand of JAITMZ010000028.1, from coordinate 162 downwards.
TTTGAGGGTGACGTGAATGTTCACGGCGGCCTCAAAAACCGCATCGTTCGTCTCGCCAAGGGGGCAGCGCCGCAACAGGTCATCGAAGTTGCGGAGCTGCCTTGTGGCATTTGCGTCAAGGAGACCGCGCTTCACCTCGTAGTAGGCAAAGGGCGGAACAAG
>JAITMZ010000011.1 GCA_031290725.1 Spirochaetaceae bacterium | reverse complement strand
GGCGTGGCGGTGATCAACATTGGGGCCGCCACCGAGGTGGAGATGAAGGAAAAGAAGCACCGGGTGGAAGACGCCCTGTCCGCAACCCGGGCCGCCCTTGAAGAGGGCATCGTGGCCGGGGGCGGCATCGCCCTGATACAGGCTGCAAAGGTGCTCAGCCGCGCGAACGTTTCCCATCTGTCTGAGGACGCCAAAATCGGCTTCAAGATTGTGCGCCGCGCCTTGGAGGAGCCTATCCGCCAGATTGCGGAGAACGCAGGCCAGGACGGCGCGGTGATTGCCGACAAGGCTAAACGGGTGGCCGCTGGCGTGGGCTATGACGCCGCCGTTAACGAGTGGAAGGATATGATCGCCGCAGGTATTACCGACCCTGCCAAGGTTACCCGGTCGGCGCTGCTCAATGCGGCCAGCGTGGCCAGCCTCTTACTCACCACCGAGGCAGCCGTGACCGACCTGCCCGAGAAGAATCCGCCCCCCCCTATGGGCGGCGGAGGAATGGGCGGCGGCATGGACGGCATGTACTAGCCGCAAATCCGGCCTCCCTGCCGGGTTTGCTCTGCGAGTTTTGGCGCTGCCAAAACTCGCGTTGTTTTTATGGCCCGCCGTCCTGGCGGTTGCTGCCGACGGATTTACGTAACAAGCTTCGGTACTGCCGGGGCTTGTTATCTATTCATGGCGAGGGTTTAACACCCCGCCCTTTGGCTTGTAATAAGGTATTAAACCTAAGTCTGACTTCTTCAGGACAATCAATAACCCTGCTTGCAGCGGAGTTATTGATTCGGCTTGCAACTTTTTCATGTGTTTTAGCGTATCATTTATTTAGGCGTTTGTCCGGGACAGAACACTAGCGTTCGATTGGTAGGGTTCCTTGGGGGGCATAGTCGCCGGCGATGGCGGCGATGGCGGCTTCAAAAGAGTAGGGTGAGGTGCTGTAGGCGTAGAGTATCGTGTCGGCCCAAGATTCCAGGGGAAGGGCAGGGAAGGGGGACAGGCTGGACACCACTACCACCCGGACCGCCCTGTCCCGGAGGGTTATTGCCAAGGAGGCGTCCGATTCGGTTTCCACGCAGATGATTACGGTGTCCACATTCGTGGCGGCGTTTTCCAGGCGGGAACCCAGGGAAGGGGAAAAGTCAAAGGGGATGTGAAATTCGGCGGCAGCGGTGTAGCGTGCTTTGGCGGCGGCGAAAAACGCCGGGTCCCGGCCTGCCAGGAGGATCCGGGCACTGCGGGCGGGCGGGGTAGGGAAGGCGGCACCGGCTTTTGCCAGGGTGATGGACCGGCAGGCCAGGTTGAGAAAGAAGTCTTCACCCTCGGGGTCCGGAATCAGGGAGGGGATGGCGTTGATCTGCGGGAAAACCGGCACAGGATTATCGCCCTTGAAGTAGTCCAGTTTTGCCCGGACGACCCGACGGGCGGCTTTTTTGACTGTCTCACGGAAAGAAAGGTCGGTGCGGAGACGATCCAGGTTTGCCCGCCAGCAGGGTTCCTCCAATGTGGCGGTGGTGGATGAAATAATGATGTCGTTTCCCGCCTGGATAGCCATACGGTAGGCCTCCGAGAGGCTTCCGGCGTAGACCGTGGCGCCGTTCATCCGCATATCGTCGGTGATGATCAGGCCCTGAAAGCCCAATTCGCCCCGGAGGAAGTCGGTGAGAAAGGGTCGGGACAGGGAGGCCGGCGCGCCGTCATTCACCACATTGGGAAAAGTGAGGTGGCCGGACATGATGGCGGGGACATTTCCGGCGATCAGGTGCTTGAAGGGCAGAAGTTCCCGTTTTTCAAAGGTTGCTCGGTCAACGGTGATCACCGGGAGCCGGCCGTGGCTGTCCATGCCGGTGTCGCCGTGGCCGGGGAAGTGTTTTGCCGTGGGAATCACCCCGGCTGCAATGCTTCCGGCGGCAAACTGCGCCCCCAGGATCCCCGACGTATCCGGGTTGTCCCCGAAGGACCGGGGACCGATCACCGTGGAGTCCCGGTTGGAATACACGTCGATGGTGGGGGCGAAGTTCATGTTTATCCCCAGTGCCCGCAATTCTCGACCGATGTAATACCCCGAATACCACGCATCCGCAGGATACCCCGACGCGCCGATGGCCAGGTTTCCAGGGGTGAAAGACGTGGCACCCTTAATGTGGCGGATGCTTCCTCCTTCCTGGTCGGTGGCCACAAACAGGGGAATCTTGAACCGCAGGGACGCCGCTTTTTGCTGGAGTGCCGTGACCGACCGAGCCACCTGGAGGGTGTCGTCGGTGTTCCAGCCGAAGAGCTTCACGCTCCCCAAACCCCGTTGTTCCACCCACCGGTTTAGCAGGTTCGACGGTTCCTGACCCGCCCAGCCGAACATGAGGATCTGGGCGTAAAGCTCCTCGTCGGTCATGCGGTCTACCAGGGTATGAGCGAGAATTTCTGCGGGATAATCGCTCCAAAAGTCAACGGCGTCCGGCAATTGGACCGGCGCGGGAGCGGCGGCAACAAAAATCCCGGCGAGGAAAAAAGCACCGGAAAAAAATTTGTGTTTTGCCCTGAATTTTGCGCTCATGCCGCACACCTCCGCAGCCCCGGTGTCCTATAGATACACATGCCCGCGAAGTTCTCGGAGATATTTGTTGGCGCTGTCCGCAGCCACGGCACCGTCGGCACAGGCGGTGACGATCTGCCGGAGAGGCTTTGAGCGCAGGTCCCCCGCAGCAAAGAGACCGGGGATGGAGGTGGCCATGCGTTCATCGGTGACGATATAGCCTTCCCCATCTTTTTGCACCTCCGGAACCAGGCTGGTTTGGGGAAGCAGGCCCGCGAAGATGAACACCCCGGCGATGGGGAACTGTTCCCGTTCGCCGGTGAGGGTGCTCTCCAGAATCAGAGAGTCCACCTTCTCTATACCCCGTATTTCTTTCACCGCGGTGTTGAACTTCACGGTGATTTTTGGGTGGCCCAGGGCACGCCGGGATACCGCCGGGTCTGCGCGGAATTCACTCCGGCGGTGGATGATGGTCACTTGGGAGGCTATCTCCGCCAGATAGGCCGCCTCATCGCAGGCTGAGTTTCCACCGCCGACCACCGCCACGGGCCGGTTCCTGAAAAAGGGCCCGTCGCACACCGCGCAGTAGGAGACCCCGCAGCCTGCGAGTTCCTTTTCGCCGGGCGCGCCCAGGAGGCGGGGGAAGGCGCCGGAAGCCAGGAGCACCGTCGGGGCGCGGAGTTCAGCGGTACCCGGCGGCACGGGGGAAGACAGGCGGAGGACAAATTCGCCGTCCTGCTTTTCCATACCCATCACAATGGTTTGTATTATATCGGCACCGAAGTGCCGGACCTGGTTTTCCAGTGCGGCGGAGAAAGCGGCACCCTCCGGGAAGGGGAAGAGGCCGGGGTAGTTTTCCAGAGCGGCGATGTTCTGCGCCTGTCCTCCAGGGACGGCCTGTTCGATCACCAGGGTTTTGAGGTTTGACCTGGCCGCATAGAGTGCCGCCGTGAGTCCTGCCGCGCCGCCGCCGATAATGATAAAATCGTAGGTTGTATTATTCAGCATAGGCGATAGTATAGTCCATGTACGAAAAAAAGTCAAGGCAGGTGTCCGTGTGTCCAGTAATTCGCATTATTCTTTGTAAATGAGAATTGCTGCCGTGTGTCCGTGTGACAAGTCAACATTGCGCCCCTCTTGCGCAAAACACAAAAATCCGCCACAGTGTACGGGTGAAAACGAACACGGAATACAATCGGACCCGCCTCATCGCCCTGGCCGGCTGGGTGGCGCTCTACGGCAATCTGGCCCTGGCGGCGGGCAAACTGGCGGTGGGCATCCGCGCCCAAAGCCTGGCGGTGATCGGAGACGGGCTGGACACCGCCGCCGACGTGGTGATCGCCGTGATGACCCTCCTGGTGAGCCGGGTGATTTCCCGTCCCGCAGATGCCGGCTATCCCTGGGGCCACGGCCGCGCGGAGACCGCCGCCACGGTGGTATTGTCCTTCATCATCTTCCTTGCCGGCGCTTCCCTGGCCCAGCGCGCTATCGGCCAATTCCGCTCCGGCGCACTATCCCCGGTGCCCGGTATGCTGCCCCTGGTGGTGACCGGGGTGTCCATCGCCGGGAAATACCTGCTGTCCCTTTCCCAGGATTTTTTTGGCAAAAAAGCCGGCAGCTCCATGATTTTGGCCAACGGGGTGAACATGCGGAGCGACATCATCATCTCCGCATCGGTGCTGGCCGGCCTCCTCTTGTCCCGGGTGTTCCGGCTGCCGGTGCTGGACCCCGTCACGGCCTTCCTGGTGAGCCTGTGGATCATGAAGAGCGGCGTCGCGGTTTTTCTGGAGGGCAGCACGGAATTGATGGACGG
>JAITMZ010000004.1 GCA_031290725.1 Spirochaetaceae bacterium | reverse complement strand
CGATCCGGGCCGGTTTCAGCACTTCCTGGACTTGTAAAATGTGGGTGATCGCCGCCAGTTCTATTGTTTGGCCGGCCACAGTAAAGGTACGCACGGTTTGTTTAAGGAAAGGCGCGGGCGCATTCATCAGTGGGGTTCCGTCCGGTGCAATGGCGAAGTGGGGTGACGATACCGGTGATATATAGACCAGCTTGTTGTTCAGCCGTACAGAGACCGCCGCCAGGTTACTGTTCAAATACCGATATTCGTCCAGGGATTTCACGGTTTCCGCGGGCAATTCCTCGGCCGCCGGGCTGAGGCTGGAGATTTTTTCACTGAGGGTCAAAAATATCCTGTCGGCGTTTTCCATGCCCCGACGATAGTAAAACGTCAGTCCGCCCACAAGGGTGGTGAGGGCAAATATTAAAATACAAAACAGCGCCGCCGATAAGTTTTTAACTGTTTTCGCTTCCATTGCGTCTGCTATTATATCGCAGAATCAGTTTATTTGCAAGTTGCAGCAATGAAAAAACATCGATTTTTCCGAATTTTTTTGCGGAATTCTTGCTTAACCAGGCTCCCAGGGGCAAACAGGAAAGAAAAATATCCCGGTCAACCTGATTTGCGGCGGTTTTTTGTAAATTTTCTCGTAATTCGCCGGCGTACCGGTCAGTGAAATCCGCTGCAAAGCGCCCAAAATCCCCGAAAAACTGGGGGGGTGGCTTTCGGGAAGGGGCGTTGTTTTTCCGGGGATAGCGCGCGATAGGCCGGGCGGATTCCGAGGCGATGCTCACGCCGTCCGAGGATGCGCAGGAGGCGATCTGGTTTTGCGCCGCCCTGAAATAGCCGTCCATGAGGGACGTGGTGAGGGGGGCTGAATCCGGTGTCTCCCCGGACAGCGGAGGGATGCGGCGGGTTTTCCCGCGATACATGAGGGCCGAAAAGGACTGCTCGGCGCTCCGGGTTCGCAGGGATTCGCCGTGAAACCGGTCGTCCAGGTAGGTGCCTCTGGCGTAGGGCTTGCCGCCGGGGTAGGAAAAATCGGCCCCCAGGATGCGGATATTTTTCCAGCCCATCCGAACCGCGAAATCCAGGGCGTACAGGGTGACGGTACCGGAGGATGCGGCGATTTCAGGAGGGGCTTGTCCCGCCGCAGATGCCCGGGAGGATAGGTAGGCCAGGAACAGGCTGCACAGGGGATGGCGGCTGGCGGTCCACAGTACGGGATTCCCGGAGGCGATAAAGCGCCGGGGGATCCCAGGATTGCAGCAGAGATCAGCCACCAGCAGGGTTTGGGGGCGGGGGGCCTGCATAAAATGCCGGGCAGAGACGCTCTGACCATCTATCGTACAGACGACGCCGGGAACAATACCGCAGCGGAGCAGGGCGGGGCAGGCGGTGTCGGTGGCGATGACGAATTCCCCCGGCTCTAGGGAAGCGGCGGTACGATCCAGGGTGGGGCCCGCCGCGATTACCACGGCTTTTTTGTGTACCGGCAGGGGCGGCATTGGTCGGGAGGGGCGACCGGCGGCGGTTTGCAGGTTCAAAAAAAAATTTCGCATCCAGATTTTTCCGAACATGGCCTGGGTGGCAAAATCGGCTCCCACGTTCTCCAATGCCTCGTCTATACCCTGGGCGATGCGGGCACAGTCTTCGGTGTGAAAGCGCTTCCAGGCCTGCTGGTATAGGGTCAAAAAACCACCGTGCAGGGCGGGGACATACAGCCGGGGAATAGTGGCCTCTAATTCATCTACCGTGCAGAGGTTCATTCGGTTGTTTTGGGCGAGGCGCGAAAAATCGAATTGCCTTTGCAAAAAGGCGATATTTTCCCCGCTGTGCTCCGCCACCAGGATTCCGGCGTCAGGGATTTTTTCCAACAGGGCCGCCACGTGGGAGCCGTCCCCCAGGCCGCACACCAGGATGAATCCGGCCCCGGCAGTTTCGGCGGCGGCAGCTCCTTGGTCTGCGAAGATCGCCGCGTCCCGCCCCGGGTCATACAGGGAATACATGGCCTTCCCGTCGGCGAAGATTGGTACGGCGGCACCGGTTTTTGCGGGCACTGGAAGGCCGTAGGTGAGGCCGGTCATCACAGGCTCCTTTCCAGCCCGGCGGCAAAGGCAGCGAGTTTTTCCATGAGACCCGCCAGTTCCTGTCCGTCCCTATGCCGAGAAGCGGTCAGGTATTGCGCGGGGAATAATTCCTTCAGCCAGCGCCGCGTTGTTTCCTCGTCGGCCAGGGTTTGGGAGGCCAGGCAGCGGAGCCGCGCTGCCCGGATTTCGCTGCCGGGAATCCCTTCTCCGGTGACGATTCGTGGTTTTATCGTCCCGGACGCATAACCGCCGTCAAAGCGCAGGTCACGGATCCCTCCTAGGGAGTCGGCGTAGGGTGCGGCGGAGAGGCGGGCCACACGGCGGACGAAATCCCCGTCCCGAGCGGCAAACCACCGGCGGTATACCCCCAGAGCTCCGGAGGAAAATTCCCCTCGGGTCAACCGGGTGGCGCCGGGGGCGGTACGGCAGTCTTTAGCTGCACCGCAATGTTCCAGGGCGTTGGGGCGCCCGTGGGGGAAACCCTTCCCGGTGCATAGATCCAGGCCGCAGAAAAAAACCTCGCCGGAAGTAATCCTCAGAGCGAATTCTGCGGCGGTACCGGAAACCGTGCCGTTGGGCGGCGCATAGGCAGCCCCAATGCCGCATTCCTTCAGAAACAACGATTCCAGGGCAGAATTTTTCGCGCCGGGCAGGGTATAGGTGAGGGGAACCACCGGATTACGCTCCAGTACCGCCGCAGGGACCGCGCTTTCCGCCGGGCATGCCAGGGGGATTTGGGGATTCCGGACCAGGGGTGCCAGATGCTTCTTGGCCCAGTAACCGCCGTCCGCGGAAAAACACAGATCCGGGATGATTTTCCATCGGAGCAGGGCTTCCAGGGCGGAGGAAAGGGCGATTACAAAAAAATTCCGGCGAAACCGACGGAGGCAGGGCAGAACGGCTTCCAGGGACGGGCCCGACGCGGCGATGAGCACCGGCATGGTTCCCGGCAGCACCCGGGCGGGATGTTCCAGATGGACACAAAAGCGGGCCGCATTGTTTATCCAGCGCCGGGCGAAGTACTCCCTGGTACCCAGCACATCCCTGGCCTTGCTGACCGCCTCCCGTATTCCCCGCCAGACCACAGCGGAGGTCTCCGGAAAGGCCCGTTCAGAGGGTTTCCAGGACACGAAGAGGGCGGCACAAAGTTTTTCTTCCCCGAAGGCGGCGAAAAGCGCCTCACCGATGTCCTCCGGCCCCTTACCGCCGGCGAAGAGAATCCTGTCCCAGTGCGCATTGGATACGGAAAAATCCTGGGAATAGCGGATGGCACAGGTGAGGGCGCGGGGAAAGCGGGCGGCGAAAAAAGGGGCGCAGTAGGACAAGGCAGGTTCGGTGACCACCACCATGGCCGGCATAAAAGAAGGATTTTGCGCCGCCACGAAACGCTCCCCCTCCCGTACCGGGTCATACAGCGAGTGCAGACGAATTTCACCGACGCTGCAGAGGGGCATCCCGTTTTTTGCCCTTTCAAAACGAACATTGCCCGCCATCACGACACCCGGCTTGTGATCAATCGCTGCGCAAAAAAGAGTCGATTCTGTCCGGTGAGGAAACGGCGCCGAAGGGAATAACGCGGATATCCTCGGCGTTCCCGGAATTCATAAAGGGGGACAGGGATTTTTTTATCTGGAAGCTGAACAGATCCCCGTCAATTTTTGTCTTGCCGGCCAAGAGGATTTTCATCCGCCCGTTTTCCTCCTGAACACACCGGGAGGGCGGGGAAAACAGGGATTCGCAACGGGAAAAAATATCTCCCGGGGCCTGATCGTTTAAAATTACGGCAGAAAAGTCGATGACAAAAAGGTTTATCCAGTTACCGGCGGCGAAGAACTGGTCATTAAACTGGGGGAACGGCGGTGCGTCCGGCCTGTCCAGATGGTACTGTTGGATATACGCGATGAGACCCATTATATTAGTCCAAGCTCCGTGAAAAGATTTTTATACTTTTCATATTGCTCCGAGCGGGCAAATTCCCTGATCTTGTCCTGAGGCAAATTTTCCAGAAGCTCGTCCATATATGAAAGCACGGCTTTTATCTCCTGTTTTAGCTCCGGCTTGAGGTGGCCGTCATCGGCAGGGGGAAGCTGCTCCGGTTCAGCGGCGGTTTCTGGTACCGGGATTACGATGTCATCAGGCAGATTCGTTGTTTCGTCGTCCCGCACATCGCCGGGGGATTCGCCGGTTTCTTTAGCAATGCTCAACAGGCTTTGCAGCTCGTTGTCCGAAAGGAACAGGGAATCATCTTCGGCATCGACGAAAGAGCCGCTCTCCAGGCGAGACGTCCCCACAGGCTCATCGGGCGGCTCGTCAGGCACGGCCAGATCCAGCACCGCGCTTTCCACAGGCTCATCGGGCGGCTCGTCAGGCACGACCAGATCCGGCACCGCACTTTCCACAAGCTCATCGGGCGGCTCGCCGGTCAAAACAGGGAGAATCGCCGGTTCCGGGGCTTCCCGCAACGGCGGCGAACTGACCACGGACGGGATAAAACCGATGTGCGCCAAGTTGGCGATGTCCGATTTGAGCTGCAAGATTTCTGTGCGCAGCGTGGAAATCTCGGTCAACAGATCCTTCAGTATCGCATCGGTACCGCCCCCCGGACCAACGGGCTTTATGGCGGCGTGCTCGTAATTTTCAACCCCGCGCTTTACCAAAACTCCATAGCGATCCTGCTCGGTCGGTTTGGAAAAATCCATACGATTTTCATTCACAAAATCAAAGGCCATAAATTTTTTCTCCCTGGTTACGCGTTATTTGGCCAGCCGGTAAAGATTTTCCAAATCGGAAACATCCAGAGGCCTGAAGGAACCCACTTTTCGTTTGCCGAAGAAGCTGCATTTCCAAGCCAAGTCCTTTATCTGCTCCTCCGTCACCTTGATCCCAAAATCGCCGATTGAAACGGGCATATCCAGGGATTTAAAATAGGCTTCAAATTTACCAATGGCAACCAGCGCTGTTTTTTCCGTGTCCGCCGGGTTGTCCCGGTAGGACAGACCAAAGACATCCCGTCCCAGCTCGGCAAAGCGCACCGGCAGGGCTTTGTAGACGTAGCGCGCCCAAGTAGCCCAGACGGCGGAGATGCTCGCCCCGTGGGCCACATCGAAAAGGCCGCCCAGCTCGTGGCCGATCTGGTGGGCGGAAAAATCCCCCCCGATTCTGCCGCAGCCCGTCAGTCCATTGTGGGACAGGCTGGAAGCCCACATGATTTCGGCGGCGGCGTTGTAGTTTCGGGGATCTTTTTTGAGTATCAGGGAATTTTTGATCACCACCCGCATGAGTCCCGCGGCGATGGCGTCGGTGAGCTCCGCATCGGCCTCGTTGGACAGGAACCAGCGCTCCAGGGTATGCATCACGATATCCACGCTGCCCGAAGCTATCTGGTAGGCCGGCACCGAGAAGGTAAGCTCGGGGTTCATGATGGCGAATTTGGGGCGGCACATGTTGTTGTTGCAGCCCCGCTTTATCCGACCGTCGTCATTGGTGATTACCGAGGAGTCGCTCATTTCGCTCCCTGCGGCGGAAATGGTGAGCACGCAGCCCACGGGCAGGGCCTTTGTGGGCACCCGGGTTTTGGCGTAGTAATCCCACACATCGCCCTCGTTGACGGCGCCGTAGGCGATGGCCTTTGCGGAATCAATCACGCTGCCGCCACCCACCGCTAGGATAAAATCCACCCCTTCTTTTTTGCATACCGCGATGCCCTCACGCACCTTCGACAAGAGGGGATTGGGGACCACGCCGCCCAGGGTCACGCAGGGAATCTGTTTGTCAGCCAGAGATCCGCAGACACGGTCAACCAAACCGGATTTTATCGCGCTCTGCCCGCCGAAATGTATCAACACTTTTTTGCATCCCAACTCACTCACCAGAGTCCCGGCCTGTGATTCGGTGTCCTTGCCGAACACCACCCGGGTGGGTGTATAATATTGAAAATTGTTCATGTATATAGTTTATCACAGGAATTACAAAACTTCAAGGGGTGTGTGAAAAAAAAGATGAAAGTTTATAAAAAATTTGCCCAAAACGGATATTTTTTGTATATTTTTTATACACACAGGAGAAAAATATGGTATACTATATGGTGAGCATCTCCAAAACTTCAGTTTTTTGAGAGCTCCGATGACGGAGGGGTTGCATGGGAATGTGACCGGTGTGAAGGCTAACAAAATTGTGAGGAGCTTCTGTGAACAAACGAGATTTTCCGAAGATTCATTTTTATGACCAGGACTTTGTGGATATTTACGACAAAACATGGACGTGGCTGCAGGATTTTTATATTGATCCGCATACCGGTGAACCGGACGTCGACGGTTATTTTTTATATCCCGGCAGCGGGACCGGGAATTACGTTCTGGATCAGACGGAATCGATTTTTTCCACCTTTTTTTTGGTCTATTCCAACCGTAATTACACGGCGAGTAAAAACCTGGATTTTTTGTACGAAAAACAGGAAGAAAACGGTGCCATTCGCTGGAAGTACGATGTCAAAACCGGAGTTCCCCTATTCACCGCCGATAATCCGGAAGGGGTGGGGTTGCCTCTTTTCGCCTGGGCGGAGTTCAATCTCTTCCATAAGTCCGCAAACAAACGGCGGGTAAAGGAAATCGTGCCGGTACTGGTGCGCTTTATGTCCTGGATCGACGCCGCCTTCCGGCAGCCCAACGGCCTGTACAACGCCCCCGCCGTGGCATCCACCATGTACAATTCTCCCAGGGACGGCACGGTGTACCCCGTGGATTTCAACACCGCCCTGGCAATCAACGCGCTCTACCTGTCGTCCCTGGGGGATATTCTGAACGACAAGGATATGAGTTTCCAGTATAAGCGTCTGTATTTTTCCCTGAAAACCCGGATCAATTCCCTCATGTGGACCCCTGATACCGGGCTGTATCATGACCTGGACGGCGACGAAAAGCGGCTCCCCCATAAGACCATCGCGGGGTTCTGGCCGCTGCTGGCGGAAATACCCAACGAGGAAAAGGCGGAGATGTTGGTCGCCAACCTGCGGGATCCCGCTACCTTCGGCACCGAACATCCCTTCCCGACCCTTTCGGCGGACGACCCGCGCTTTTCGGCTAACGGCGAGGGATTTTGCGGCAGCGTGTATCCGCCCTTTAACTTCATGGTAATCAAGGGACTGGAAAAATACCAGCGCTGGGATTTGGCCCGAGAGAGCGCCATCAAACACCTGTATTTCATCCTGGACGCCTACGCCCCCGGGAGCATCGACATGAGCAACGGGGATATTTGGGAAGCCTATAAACCCAAGGGGGACGGATCAGCTATCACGGAAAACGAGGATCACACCATCATACCCGGGGGAGGGGAATTTCCCCGAAAGCGCTTTTTGCCCTATGTGGGGCTTTCCACCATTGCGTTGATGATCGAGAGCGTGGTGGGGATCATCATCAGCCTGCCCCGGAAGACCGTGGACTGGATTATCCCTAACATGGAAGTCATGGGTATCGAAAATTTGGCCCTGAAGCGGAATATGATCACCATTCTGTCCAACAAAAACCTGCGGGGCTGGGAAATCCAGTTGGAAAGCGAAAAATTATATTATTTTACCATCAATATCATCGGCAAAAAGAAGAAGACCCTGCCCATTCCGTCGGGGAAGTGTTCCATGCTTATCGACAAGCTGTAGCGGGCTGGGGGCATGGCTATGACGCGGCTTGAAGCGGTCATCGAGATCGGTACCAGTGCGGCCCGGCTTTTGGTGGCGGAAATTTCCGGACCCGATTCATGGAAGGTGATAGACCAGTCGGAACTGCCGGTACAATTGGGGCGGGACGTGTTTGCTGCCGGCGGGGAACCCTGTCTTTCAGCAGCCGTATCGGGGAGCGTTTCCCGGGAGAGCCTTCTTCAGTGTTTGACCATCCTTCGGCGTTTCCGGGAGCAGCTTGCGGGATGGAACATCGGTGACGGGCATATCACGGCGGTGGCCACCAGCGCCATCCGGGAGGCGGCCAACCGGGACGCCGTGCTGGACCGTATTTTGGTGAAAACGGGTTTCCCGGTGACGGTGATCGACGGAATCGAGGAAAGCCGGTTGATGTATCTGGCCGTGTCTGATTGCCTGAAGCACGGGGGGGCGGATTTTTTTGAGGCCCCATCGATCATCATCGAGGTGGGAGGCGGATCCACGGATCTGCTCATGATCGAGAAAAAGAAAATCCAGGCGGCCCACAGTTTCCGGCTGGGCACGGTGGTAGTGAGCGAGGCGGTGAAATCCATGGCGGGGAACCTCAACGATACCCGGCAATTCCTGCGGGAATTCGTGGGCAAATCCCGGGTTCTCCTGAACGCCGAGGTGAACTTGAACAAGATACAGCATTTCATCGCCCTGGGGCAGGACCCGCGCTTCGTGGCGGATCAGATCGGCATTTCGGTGGGGTCCGGTGGTTTGCCGGGTTTTAACCCACACGATAGGGTGCATGAAATAGACCGGGCCAGGTTCAACGAATTCCTGTCGGTGCTGGCGGAGTATTCCGGTGAGGAATGTGTGGCCCGCTACAAAATCCCCTACGGGGAGGCCCAGTTTCTGCACACCGGACTCATGACCTACCAGATGTTCCTGGAGCTCACCGGTGCCCGGACCATCCTGGTGCCCGCCACGAATATCCGGGAGGGGATTATTATCGATAAGATTACCCGCGAGGCCGCCGGTACCGGGTCTGCCCTCATGGACGAGTTTACCGGCCAAATCGTGGCGTCCGCCAAAAGCCTGGCCCGAAAATATCTGACCGATGAGGCTCATTCCGCCCACGTGGGGGTACTGGCCCTCAAGTTGTTTGATTCCCTCAAGTTCGAGCTGGGACTGGATATCGCCACCCGGCGCCTTTTGGAAATTTCGGCGGTGCTGCACGACATCGGCATGTTCATCAATGGGAGCGAGCATCACATTCACTCCGCCTACATCGTGGCCCATTCGGAGATTTTCGGCCTCACCAGAGACGAAAAACGGCTGATCACCAAGATCGTGCTGCTCCACCGGGGCCGCTACACGCCGAACCGGGACAGCGACTGGACCGTGCTGCCCCAGGCCGACCGGATGCTCATCCTGAAGCTCGCCGCCATCCTCCGCATCGCCGACGCCCTGGACCGGGATCATCGTCAGCGCATCAGGAACTTCTCCGTGGATTTTCGAAAGGACACGGTGGTGATCCGGGTGCGGGAAAAAAAAGACTGGACCCTGGAGAAAATCGCCGTGGCGAAGAAGGCGGACATGTTTGAGGCGGTATTTGGAAACCGGGTGGTACTAGAGTAATGCATCCGCATAGGGGGCCTCCAAAAATTTCAGTTTTTGAATCGAAGTCTAACCGGGTTTTTCGATGTGTCCGATTAAGAAATCCTCAAGATTCCGCCCCTTTCTGCCGATAGAGAAATGGTAGGAGTATATATGCTGCAGGAACCATTCATCGCCCCTTTCAAGGGCCGCTCGCTGCTCACCTGGCTGGATTACAGCCCTGCGGAGATTCGCGCCCTGCTGGATCTGTCGCTGCGGGTGAAGGCGGAAAAACAGCGCGGCGAATCGCACTTCCGGTTGGCTGGTAAGACCATCGCCCTGATCTTTGAGAAGCGCTCAACCCGTACGCGGTGCGCTTTTGAGACCGCCTTCGGGGAAGAGGGGGGGCATCCGGTGTTTCTGTCCACCCAGGACATACAGTTGGGTGTGAAAGAGAGCGTGGAAGACACGGCCCGGGTGCTGGGACGTATGTTCAACGCCATTCAGTTCCGGGGCTTTTCTCAGAAACACGTGGAAACCCTGGCGCAGTATTCCGGCGTGCCGGTATACAACGGCCTCACCGACGCCTTTCACCCCACCCAGGCCCTGGCGGACGTGATGACCCTGAAAGAAAACTTCGGCCGGCTTGAGGGGCTTCACCTGGCGTACTGCGGGGACGGGCGGAACAACGTGGCCCGCTCCCTCATGGTGATCTGTGCCAAGCTGGGGGTCAATTTCACCGTGGTGAGCCCCAGGGAACTGTTCCCCGACCAGGAAATCCGCAGCCTAACCCAGGGCCCGGCAAAAGAATCGGGGGCGAAAATTACGGTGACCGACGACCCGGCCGCCGTGAAGGGCGCCCACGGAGTCTACACCGATGTGTGGGCGTCCATGGGTGAAGAGGCGGTGAAGGCGGCCCGGACCAAACTCTTGTCGCCCTATCAGGTGAACGACGCCCTGATGACCTGCATCGGAAATCCCGACTGCATATTCCTGCATTGTCTTCCGGCCATAAAGGGCGAGGAAGTGACCTTCGATGTCATCGAGGGAAAGCGCAGCCGGGTGTGGGACCAGGCGGAAAATCGCAAGCACTCCATCAAGGCGATTATGCTTGCAACAATGGATTTGTTCGAGAACTCAGCCAGTTTTTGACCAAGTTCTGCAAAATGCTTCGCATTTTGCTATTTTTCAGTGAAAGTTGTTCAGAAACTGAAGTTTCCAAACAACCCTACTATGAGGAGAATGATATGATGCTTTCGATGAAGGGAATGAAAAAAAACCTGATTCTGACCTTTACCCTGGGGGTTCTGGCGATTTCCGCTGTTCAGGCTCAGCAAGCCCCCCAACAGGATGCGGCGGCTCAGGGCAGCGGCGCGCAGACTTATTTCAGCGCCATGATTTACAGGATTAGGCTGTACAAAAACGCCTATGTGATTACCTATGCCAAGCACGACACCGGTTCGGGGCAGCTCATCGTGCCTTTTAATTGGATAACCGGCGACCCCGTTCGTCTGCAGGTGCGTTGGACCAATAAGCCGATACTGCCGTACATCTCGGTATTCTACAACGACGCCGGGTTCAATTTTATAAAACTTACCCTGCCTGCTTCCCGTCAGGATGCCCTGGTGGAGTACATCAGAAAAGAGATTCCCCAGGGGAATTTGCCCACGGACACTTTGGAGGACTTTAAGTTTTAGCCATGCCCACATCCGCCACCGCCGATACCCGGCCCAACACCGCGATCCTCTGGGACATCGAGAATGTCACTCCGCCCTCCGGGTCGGGGTATATCCAGTCTATTATCGACACCATCACCGAGAAGGGGCGAATATCCTACGCCATGGCCTTCGGTGACTGGAACCGGAACCACATCAAAAACATCGCCGGGGAACTGGCGACCAACAGTTTTGAGTTGATCCACGTGCCCGCAGCCCGGAAGGACAGCTCCGATATGTCTATGGTGACCCACGGGGTAGAGTTGATATTCCAGTATCCCCACATTGATTACTACGTGCTCATCACCGGTGACGCGGATTTTCGTCCCCTGCTCCTGTCGCTGCGGAAGTACGGAAAAAAAACCCTGATCATCTGCGACGTGAAGAATAACGCCTCGGAAGACCTGCTCAACATGGCCGACGAGTTTCTGGACTATCGGGAAATCATCGACGACGACACCGACCCCAGCGAGGATGAAAGCGCCCCGGCGGAGGCCATCTCCCGTCTCCAGGCATTTCAGCTGCTGGAGGAGGCGGTGGAGATCATGCTCCAGGAGAAGAAGCGCCCCGCCATCGGCGCGGTGAAGATCAAGGTAAAACTGCTGAACAGTAACTTTGATGAGAAGAAGCTGGGCTACCGGGCATGGAAGGCCTTCGTGAACGACGCGGTGACCAAAACTGCGGTGCGCTATGTGGACGACGATGACAAATATCTCACCCTGGACACCGCAGCCAAGAACCGGAAGCGCATCCCCGAGATTTTCAGTGTCCTGGTGGACAGTCTGCCGCCGGACACCGATACCTGGGCAAAATTCGACGAAACTTCCAAGATTCTTTCCCGGAAGATCGACTTGAAGAAGAGCGGTTATTCCCAGTTCAAAAAGTTGGCCATGGATGCGGAGAAGCGCGGTTTGGTATCCATCAGGAACAAGCTGTTCACCTGGTACATCAAGAGGAATTAATCTCGGGAAGCGCGGCTGTATCCCGTCGCACCGGTAGGTGCGAACGAGTTTGCTCCGCAAACTCTTTGGCAAGCGTCACAAAAAGTGTACCCCATTCCCCGCTCCGGGGCGTCGCCAGCCCCGCGCCCCTTCCCGGGAGCCTTGGTTGCCCCCCGCCTCCTCCGCGCCCCCCAACCCCCCAGCGCGCCTTCCCGGCAGCCAAGCCAGCCCAGCGCCCCAAACAAAAGGCGGCCTCCGTCCCCGGAGACCGCCCCTGCCCTCCCCCTTGCGGGGAAGGGTTTGCTTGATGGCTGGACTCAATCCGCAAGACGGCTTGTTTACACCGGCGGCTGGGCGATGATGGCGGTGCAGACGGCGTAGAAGGTGAGCAGGAAGCTGTTCAGGATGGCGCCGGTCCAGATGCGGCCCGTGAGTTTGTAGAACATCCGATGGACGC
>JAITMZ010000164.1 GCA_031290725.1 Spirochaetaceae bacterium | reverse complement strand
GAGCAAGTGCGGAAATTGCGGGCAGGAAGTAAAAAAGCGGCAACGAGAAAACTCGCCGATTTTCCGTCCTTATTTGGGGAAATCCGTCAACCCGATACGGACTATCTGCTTATCCCCCGCGTTTCTTCAGAACGCCGGAAATATATTCCCATAGGTTTTTTTCCCAAAGAGGTCATTGTCGGCGATACCTGCTCAACCGTGCCGAACGCGACACGCTATGAATTTGGCGTTATCACATCGACTATGCATATGTCCTGGACGCGGCAAGTGTGCGGGAGGCTCAAAAGCGATTACCGGTACTCTGGTACTATTGTCTACAATAACTTCCCCTGGCCTTCTCCAACAGAAAAGCAAAAGGCTGCCATAGAAAGCGCGGCCCAGGATGTTTTAGACGCTCGGCAGATTTACCCGGAACTATCCCTTGCAACTCTTTATGACCCAAACACCATGATACCGGAACTGGTTAAAGCCCATCAGAAACTCGATAAGGCCGTAGAAAAAGCATACGGACGGGCTTTCGCCAATGACGCCGAGCGGGTGGCGTATTTGTTTGAGCTTTACCAGGGGTTATCAGGCGAGCTTTTCAGGGAGGAGAAAAAGCGAGGGAAAGGGAGGAAAGTGTGATGGCTATGAATATATCGGCGTTGTGCTTGCTTTTATCGGTAATAACGGTTAGTATTGAGACAGTGGAGACTATGGAAACGTGGAGGAAGGTGTGATGGCTATGTCTGACAATTTTATTGGTGATATGATTTGTCCGCTTTATGGTGAGGAGGGCATAAAGCAAAGGGTTTATATTTCAATTTATACACTAAAAAAACAAAACAAATTTTGTCTCAATTTGGAACACGAAGAAGTAAAGTTGTTTTATCGTGAATGCTTATTGATTTTTAGTACCGTTGATTATCAGAAACAAGCATATTTTTTTATAGACTTGCATAAAATGAATGACAATCTGCGGATGCAAATTAAAAATTTAGTAGAAAAATATGAATTCATAGATATCAAATTGCGGAAAATTCCAAGCTTTTTTAACAATATATCAAATGAAGAATATTTTTATATCTTCCTTGACAGCAATATCTCTCTTGGCCCAAAAATATATATTAGTGAGTCTTTACGTTTGCTAAATAATGGCATCTCTATTGATAGGCTAAATGAAGCAATTAAAGAGCCATTTGAATCAAGGAGTAAGTTATTTTCTAATTTGAGAGAAAACTATGATATTCATTACTATAATCCAAACAAAAAATATGTTTATGGAAAATCGAATAAAGATGCCAGAAAATGTAAATATTGTCATCGAACAAAAGACGAAGGGGCAACTTTTATTAGTGAGGCTCATGCGATACCGGAATCCGTAGGAAATAAAACAATTATTTCCGCAGAGGAGTGTGATAAATGTAATGCATGGTTTTCTACAACATTAGATAATGTTTTTTTTGAATCAATAAAGTATTTTAGAACATTATATGAGAAGAAAGGCAAGAAAGGCATTCCAAAATTAAAATTTGCCAATGGAACAGAAATGCTTCACTCTGGTAAAACTTTAATAGTAATGAGGGATAGCAAGAATGACAAATTATCCAAGGATGGCTCTGTAATTATACCGTTTGAATTTACCATCAATTTTATGAATGTATACCGGGCACTTACAAAATTTGTTCTCACTGTTCTGCCTACTGATGAATTGCATTATTTTCAAGATACCATAAAATGGATTATGAACATTGAAAATAATGGCAATAAAAGAGATTTGCCCTTGGTCGCTATAAATTACAATACCCAAGATTATCTTGATCAACCTACTCTTACTGTATACAAGCGAAAAAATGACAATTATTCACTGCCCTACATATATGCGGAGCTAAGAATTGCCACAATAGCCTTCGTGTATATTATACCATACACAACAAACGATACTAGAACATTCGCCAAGAAAGAAGATTTTGATAATTTTTTGAAATTCAATATACATTATGAAAATTTTAAGGATTGGATATTTGGTAATTATAGTATTGATGAGTCAATACCCTTCACGATAAATACCACAATAAAGAATAAGAGATCAGATAGTATTTAAATAAAATGGGATAGTATGGCTGGTGAATTGACAGTGTTTTCATTCATAAATTAATCCCCATCAATCCTATAAGCAACATTAAAACCGTAACTCCCTGAATATATCTTATTCCCATCGATTCTATAGGCAACAGTATAACCATAACCCCCCTGAATATACTTTATTCCCGTCGATTCTATAAGCAACAGTAAAGCCATAATTCCCCGAATATACTTTATTCCCGTCGATTCTATAGGCGACAGTATAACCGTAACTCCCGGAATATATCTTATTCCCGTCAATTCTATAGGCGACATCAAAACCGTAACTTCCTGAATATATTTTTAGGATTTTGGCGTTATTATCCTCATTATTTGAAAGAGTATAAGTATCGCATCCAACGATATTGCATAGAAAAATACTGATTAACAGTATTGAACAATATTTGACCTTACTCAACTATGTGCTCCGTGAGATTTACCATATCATAGTCTGCGAAAATAGACAAGGGACACGCTGATTAACTCAACAATTCTCATTTACAAAGAATTTTTTACTGCGAAGTCGAATAAGTCAAATAAGGAAGAAGGGAAAAGACGTTCTAACAAAAACTTCTTCGATTTTTCGACTTCGTGGTTCATTTTTCTTCAAAAGTATGGTGCTTTGACGGTGTTTATGGACTGAAAAAAGTAAATGCCGGTACCTCGGTGGAAATTTCAGGTAAAAAACTAACCCGGGGGGCTTTACCTTTTTTTACTTGTGTGGTATGATTGGTATAAACTGGTTTTGGGGAGGTAGTATGCCTGTAGCGCCACATATAGCTGCGGTGATGAGCAGCAAGATGTCGTCGGTGATTCGTAAAATGTTCGAGGAAGGGGGGGTACTCAAAAAAAAGTACGGCCCTGATGCGGTGTTTGACTTCAGCCTGGGGAACCCCGACCTGGAGACACCGCCGGAGGTGGAGGCCGCCATTTCGCGCATCGCCGGGGAAAAGACGCGGGGCTGCCACGGCTACATGCCAAATGCGGGGTACGACGAAGCGCGTGCGCAGATGGCCCGTAAGGTAGGGCGCGAACAAGGGGTGACCCTGGAGGGAAGCCATGTGGTGATGACCTGCGGGGCCGCTGCGGCCCTCACGTGCGTGCTCAAAGCGGTTCTGTCCCCGGGGGACGAGGTGCTGGCGAATGCGCCCTTTTTTCCGGAATATGCTCACTACACCGCAAACCACGGGGGCGCTCTCCGGGTGGTGCCGCCGGCCTTGGATTTTTCTCTGAACATTCCGGGTATACAGGCAGCCCTGTCGGCAAAAACAGCGGCGGTCATCATCAATTCCCCCAACAACCCGTCAGGGCGGGTTTACGGGAAAGCGGAACTGGAGGCGCTGGCCGGGGTGCTCACCGCACACCGCAAAAAGACAGGCCGTTGGGTGTTGCTCATCGCCGACGAACCCTATCGGGACATCGTGTATGAAAACCGAACCGTGCAGGCCATATTCCCGCTCTACGACTGTTCGGTGGTGGTGTCGTCCTTTGCAAAAAATCTGAGTATCCCCGGTGAGCGGGTGGGCTACATCGCCGCCAATCCCGCCATGGGCGACGCACCGCAATTCGTGGCGGCATGCATCTTCGCCAACCGCATCCTGGGATTTGTGAACGCACCGGCTTTTTTCCAGCGGGTGGCGGCCGCATCTTGGGACTGCGCGGTGGACTATTCGCCCTATACCACCCGCCGGAACGCCATCATGGCGGTGATGCGCGATGCGGGTTACCAATTCGCCGTGCCGGAAGGGGCGTTCTACCTGTTCTGCCGGGTGCCGGCCAGCACCCGGGATGGGGCGGCGAAAAGCGCCGGAGAAGGCATCGACCTGGCGTTCTGCGACCATCTGAAGGAACATTTGGTGCTCTGCGCACCGGCATCGGGATTCGGGTGCCAGGGATGGTTCCGAATCGCCTACTGCGTGCCCCAAAGCACCATCGAGAACTGTGGGGCGTCGTTTAAAAAGGCCAAAGAAACTTGGTAGGGAGGCACTGATTAGCTTCAAGTTAGTCAGTCCTTCCGTAAGGAGACACAAACATGAAAATTTTAATGGTAACGGCGGAGGCTGTGCCTTTCGCAAAAAGCGGCGGTTTGGCGGACATGGTGAGCGCCCTGTCCATCGCCTTGCACAAGGCCGGGCACGACGTGCGGATCGTGATGCCCCGTTACTATGCCATTGACCGGGCAAAAGCAAAGAAGCTCGAAGGCCCCCTGGGGGTCCCCTTGGGAAACCAGGAGATATGGACTGCGGTCTACGAGACCGTCATGCCAGGGGCTGAAGGGCTGCCGGTGTACTTCATCGACCACGAGGAGAGTTTCGGCAGGGACGGCATCTACGGCGTCCCCGGGGGGAGCGACTTCCCCGACAATCCGGCGCGGTTTTCCGTGCTCTGCAACGGTGCCTTCCAGTTATGCCACAAAATCGACTGGATACCGGAAATCATCCATGCCCACGACTGGCCCACGGCCCTGGCGACGGTGCTCCTCAAATTTCGGGAGGAAAGCCGGGGATTCGCCAAAACCGCCGGGGTTTTCACCATTCACAACATGGGCTACCAGGGGGTGTACCCCAAAAGCTTTTATCCCCTGCTGGGGGTGGGCTGGGAGCATTTCTTGGCCGCCGGTTTTGAAGACTGGAACCGTATCAATTTTCTGAAGGCCGGTCTTTCCAGCGCCCAGATGCTCACCACCGTATCCCCCACATACGCTCAGGAAATTTGTACCTTCGAGGGAGGGTTCGGCATGGACGGCATCCTGCGGGACCGCGGGGAGGATCTGGCAGGAATCCTGAACGGCGTGGATATCGAAGTGTGGAACCCGGAAAAAGACACCTACCTCCCGAAAAACTATACCAGCAGGACATTCAAGGTCGGCAAAGCAGCGAACAAGGCGGTCCTTCAGCACACCATGGGCCTGGATATACGGGACGACGTACCCCTGATCAGTATGATCACCCGGCTGGTGGACCAAAAGGGCATAGCCGAGGTTTTCGCACCGGCCTACGGCTGCCTCTACCAAATCTGTGCGGACCTGGGGGTGCAGTTTGTGGTGCTGGGGTCCGGTGAGGCCTGGTGCGAGGCGGAAATCCGCAACCTGGAGGGAAAGCTCCCGAATTTTCGGGCTATGCTGGGGTACAATGAGACATTGAGCCATTTGATTGAGGCGGGAAGTGATATGTTCCTCATGCCCTCCCGCTACGAGCCCTGCGGACTGAACCAGATGTATTCGCTGATATACGGTACCCTGCCCATCGTGCGGCGTACCGGCGGTCTGGCGGACACGGTGAAGCAATACAACGAAGAGACCCGTGAGGGCACGGGGTTTATGTTCGATTTTCTGACCCCCAAAAGCGTCTTTGACACCGTGGCTTGGGGGGTGTACACTTGGCGCAACAGCCGGCTGAAGTTCGCCACCATGCAGTCCCGGGCGATAAAGGCCCGGCAGCAGTTCGGCTGGGACATTGCCGCGGGGAAGTATCTGGACGTCTACCGGAAGGCGCTGGAAAAAAAGGCGTAAACCATGGGGCGCCTCAAAAAATTCACTTTTGAGGTGTTTCGATAAAAAAAGTAATTGCGTATGCAGTTAGTGTGTTTGCGATGTGCAAATGCGACGCACCTCGAAACGTCTATCCGGGTTTTTCGAGATGCCCTGGAGGAACAGCGGGATGAACCACGAACCGATTACCAGCCTGCGGGTAGAACAGGTGACCAAGCGCTTTCCGGGGGTGCTGGCGGCGGACGGTATATCCCTGTCCGTGGGTGCCGGGGAGGTACTGGCGCTGGTGGGAGAAAACGGCGCGGGAAAAACTACCTTGATGAACATCCTCATGGGGCTATATCAGGCTGACCAGGGCCGTATCCTGATCAACGGCCGGGAGGTGCGGTTTCACAGCCCAAAAGACGCTATCGCCGCGGGGCTGGGGATGGTGCATCAGCAGTATATGCTGGTACCGAACATGACGGTGCTGGAAAACATCGCCCTGGGGCTTCGAGAGACCTGGCGGCCGGCGGCGCTGGACACCGGGGCTGTCGGAAGGCGCATCAAGGAAATCTCCGCCCGGTACGGTCTGCCGGTGGACACGGATGCGTATATCTGGCAGCTTTCCGTGGGAGAACAGCAGCGGGTGGAACTGGTGAAGACCCTCTGCATGGGCGCCCGCTTCCTGATACTGGACGAACCCACCAGCGCCCTGACGCCCCAGGAAACGGACGACCTTATCGATCTGCTCCGGCGGATGACGGCGGAACTATCGATCATCTTCATCAGCCACAAGCTGCAGGAAGTGAAAAACCTGTCCGACAAGG
The DNA here is from genome assembly GCA_031290725.1 of Spirochaetaceae bacterium. GTDB lineage: Bacteria > Spirochaetota > Spirochaetia > Treponematales > Treponemataceae > JAISTZ01. The sequence continues at coordinate 3,350 of JAITMZ010000164.1, read as the reverse complement.
TGGTAATCCTGCGGCACGGGGCGGTGGTGTTTTCGGGGAACACGGCGGACCATTCGCCCCAGGACATTGCGGCGCTCATGACCGGGCGGGACGTGGAACTGCCCCGGAATGACGAGCCTCCCTGTACGGGGGAACCGGTGCTTACCATAAAAGATTTGTGCGTCAAAAGCGACCGGGAATTCATGGCGTTGAACAAACTCAACCTGAGCGTGCGGGGGGGCGAAATTGTGGGGCTGGCCGGGGTGTCCGGAAACGGACAGCGGGAACTGGCGGAGGCGATCAATGGGCTGCGGGGGGTGGAAAGCGGTACCATCGCCTTTTTTGACCGCGATCTGGGGAACAAGACCCCGGCCTACATTATCAAAAAGGGCATGGGCTATGTGCCGGAGGAGCGGAACGTCGAGGGTATCGTGCCCAGTTTTTCCATCCGGGAAAATCTCATCCTGAAAGACGTGTCCCGGGTGCCCTTCTCGCGGCGCACCATCCTGCAGCAGCGGGCGATCAACCAAAATGCCGATGTGCTGCGGGACAAATTTGATATTCGCAGTCCGAACACCACCGTCCCGGCGGGAGCGCTTTCCGGGGGGAATATCCAAAAGGTAATTTTGGCCCGGGAAATCGCTCGTTCCCCAAAATTTCTTTTGGCCGTATATCCCATTCGGGGGCTGGACCTGGGAGCCGCAGAGTTCATCCACAAGCAGCTTTTGGCAAAACGGCGGGAAGGAATCGGCATCCTGCTGATATCCGAGGAGTTGGAGGAAATCATGAACCTTTCGGACCGGATCGCGGTGATCTTCAAGGGGCACATCCAGAAGGTGCTGGACCGGGGGCAGGCGAACCGCCGCCGGCTGGGGGCGCTCATGGCAGGAGTGAACGATGACAAGACAGTTTAGGCTTCTTTACCAGGCGGTAATCGTGGTGCTGGCGGTGCTGGCGGCCATGCTGATGGGCGCAATGGTGCTGGCGGCCATCGGCGCGGATGTGGCCAGGACTTATGCCGTGATACTCACGGAACCGCTAAAAAACGTGGGGCTCATCTCCGAGGTGATCCTGCGGGCCATCCCGCTGACCATCATCGCCCTGGGAATTTCCGTGGCCTACCGGTCGGGGTTCATCAACATCGGCGCGGAAGGGCAGATGGCCATGGGCATCCTGGCGTCCGCTGCGGTGGCCCTGGCGCTGCCGGACATCCCCCGGCCGGTTTTACTGCCCATAGCGCTGCTGGCGGGTGCGGCGGGTGGCGCGGCGTGGGGCTTTGTGCCGGGCATCCTGAAGGCGCGCTTGAAGGTGAGCGAGCTGCTGTCCACGGTGATGCTCAACTACATCGCCTTCCAGTTCTACACCTTCTGTCTGCGGGGACCCATGCTGGACCCGGCGGAGATCACCCTGGGGTCCGGTACACCCCAATCCATGCGGCTCACCCGTTCAATTTGGCTGGACCGGATCATCCCCAACACGCGGCTCCACACGGGCATCTTCATCGCCTTGGCCCTGGCGCTGATAGTCTACGTGCTCCTGTGGAAGACCACCTTCGGCTACAATATGCGGGCGGCGGGGGCGCAGGAGCGGGCGGCGCGGTACGGCGGCATCAGTGTGGCGCGGTATCTGGTGGTCGCTATCTGCATATCCGGGGCGCTGGCGGGGCTGGCGGGGGCGGTGGAGGTGGCCGGGGTGCATCGCCGGGCCATTGAAGGAATCACTGCGGGGTACGGCTTCTCGGGTATCGTGGTGGCGCTGTTCGGAGGGTTACACCCGGCGGGGATTGTGCCGGCAGCGTTCTTCTTCGGCCTGCTTTTGGTGGGGGCGGATATGACCCAGCGTCTGGTGGGGGTGCCGGCCAACATGGTGCAGGTGCTCCAGGGGATCATCATTTTGGTGATCGTCTCCGGCAAGATGGTGATAAACAACCCGTATCTCATGGAAAAGGCCTGGCAAAGGTTTCAGGGCATCACAGCCGGCGGAAACGAAAAAAGCGGAGCCCAAAACAGCGGCAAGGGAGACACCTAAATGCCCGGTCAGAACGATGCGGTCTTTTCGGTATCCCAGATCACCGGGGTCATTAAGGATTTGCTGGAAGGCGCCCTTTCCCGGGTGACTGTCGAAGGCGAAATCTCCAACTGTAAGCTTTCCAGCACCGGCCACCTGTACTTCCGGCTCAAGGACGACTTAGCGGTGATCGAAGCGGTGATGTTCAAGGGGAATCTCCACAACCTCAACTTTCGGCCCCAGGACGGGATGCTGGTGCGGACCACCGGGTCGGTATCGGTGTATCTCCAGCGGGGGAATTACCAAATCGTAGTGAATTCCATGGCAAGCGTCGGCACCGGGGCGATTTTGCAGATGCTGGAAGAACGGAAGCGGAAGCTCGCTGCCGAGGGGCTCTTTGACCAGGCCCGAAAGCGCCCCCTGCCAGCCTTCCCGCGGACCATCGGCGTGGTGACCAGCCCTACCGGGGCGGCCCTGCGGGACATCCTGCAAATCACCCGGCGGCGGAATCCCGGCGTGTCGGTGGTGGTGCTGCCCTGTGCGGTGCAGGGGGCGGAGGCGCCTGCGGGGATCCTGCGGATGATTCATGCTGCCAATTACTGGCAGATGGCGGACGTGCTGATTGTGGGGCGCGGGGGGGGCTCCTTGGAGGACCTGCTGCCCTTCTCGGACGAGGGGGTGGTGCGGGCGGTGGCGGCGTCGGCCATCCCGGTGGTGTCTGCGGTGGGCCATGAGATAGACTGGGCGTTGAGTGATTTTGCGGCGGATATGCGGGCGCCCACCCCGTCGGCGGCTGCGGAGTTGGTGGTGCCGGAACGGGAGGGAATTTTCACCGAGATATGGCATCAAACCCAGGTGTTGGAACACACGGTGCGGGCAAAGCTGGACCGGGTCCGCATCCTGGCACGGTCATGGACGCCGGAATCTCTGGAAATGCGTTTCCGCATGATCGAACAGCCGGTCCTGAACCGCCTGGAGACCGCACAGACCGCACTGCGCCGGAACGTCGCCGCCTGCACCGCGGACTATCGCCGCCGCACCGAAGCCGCACGGCGCGAATTGGAGGCGGCCAACCCCCGTACAATCCTGGGGCGGGGGTACTCGGTGGTGCGGGACAGCCAAACCCGCCGCGTCATTCGGACGGAGGGCGACACCGCGCCCGGTGCGATGCTGGAGATACTCCCCGCAACGGGAAGCATCGTTGCTCAGGTAACGCAGGTGACGCCTGGGATTCCGCGCCTACTATAGGCGCTGAACGGGTTCTGGGGAGGGGTGGGGGGGGGGGGGGGCCGGGGGGGCCCCGCCCCCGGAGTATGGGGGGGGGTGAGGGGGGGTGGTGGGGGGGGATGTTGAGTTGGCCGCCC
>JAITMZ010000092.1 GCA_031290725.1 Spirochaetaceae bacterium | reverse complement strand
GGGCACGACAATGGAAGATGCTATCGCGGACTTTTTCGATGATCTGGACGATTCCTTCGTCGCGGAGGAACGGATCGCCGCGGTACAGAGCGGCAGGGAGCGGGTCATCCCCTGGGCGGAAGTGCGGGCGGCCAATGGCCTATAAGAGGGAACATCTAAAAACTTTAGTTTTTAGATGTTTTCCATAATGTCGTAATTGCGACTGCCTTTAGGCATAAGCAATTACAAGGCACGTCTAAAAATCTAAACGAGTTTTTAGACGTGCCCAAGATACAGTGGGCAGACGCGGCGGCGGCGGAGTACGCGAAACTGGACACCGCCGTCAAACGCCAAATCGACAAGTACCTTGACAAGCTGAGCGTCCGCGACGACCCAAAAAGCCTCGGCAAGCCGCTCCAGGCAAACCTGTCCGGCCTGTGGCGTTACCGGGTGGGCGATTACCGCATGGTTGCGGAAATCCAGGACGCGCTGGTAACCATACTCATTCTATCGATCAAGCACCGGAGTATTGTCTACCGTTGATACGTAGATTTTTCCAGAGCCGACGGGAGGCCGCCTTTGTTTGGGGCTGGGCTGGCGCAGGTCGCTGGGAAGGCGCACTGGGAACCCGTAGGCACGAGGGTCGCTGGGAAGGGGCGGGGGGCGCGGAATCCCAGGCGCCACGGTGGTTTAAAACTCCACAAAAATTCCCCCGGTTTTTCTGTCCGTACCCTTGGATGTCCCTTCCACGTATACCAAAGCCCCCGATTCCAGCCTGGGCTGCGGCCCTTTTGAGGCGACCTCCCCTGCCGCGCACTCCAGCACCACCAGTCCCAGCTTTGAGCACCCGTAAAAGCCGGTACGCCCCCCCGGCAGGATGATGGCGTCCGAGGTGACCCGCACCGGAATGGACGCAGCCGGACTCCCGGGGGGTATCCCGGGAAGACCCGCACCCGACGGCGTTCGGTGCATCAGCAGGAAGGAAAGCCCCACCCGTTCCTTGGGCAATCCGGCAGATTTGGAAACTGAGCGCAGCTCCCTGGGCGCATCCCTGGAGGAAAAGGCGAAGTTGCACCACTTGGCAGACCTTCCGTCCATGGGGCAGGGCCCGCTGTGGGGACAGGGCGCTGAAACCTGCCAGCCGGCATCACCAAAGGCACTGCGCAGAGACGATAGAAGCCGTGCGGAAGGCGGTGTGCCGGGTTCCACTACCAACACGGAAGCGGCGTCGGGGTCGGCGTAGGCAGACAAAAGGGCGGCATAGCGCTGCCCCTGGGGTTCCCGGCCGCAAGACGAGGAGCGGGCCTGGATCAGCTCGTTTAGCACATTGGCCGCGCACACCAGACGGGCCTTTCGCCGGATTTTTGTTCCCACGTCGCCCGGCACCCGGACGATGCGCCAGGGTGCCGGGCCGTCGCCGTTGACCAGAACGGTCCGGGCGGCGGCGGCCAGAAACAATTCTTCCCCCGCGGTCAGGGCGGATTTGGACCGGTCCACGCAATACCAAACCAAGGGCCGCCTCCGCAGCTCGGGCCGGGACAACCAGAGGGCAATGGGCACCGTGAAGGGGCCAGAACCCAAGTCAACACAGGGGATTTCCTCCGCACCGCCCGCCGGAATGAGCGCCGTGCCCACGGGACCGGAAAAAAGCCGGATGAGGCGCACCAGGTTCCACCAGTGGTAGGAGCGGATGTAGGCGGCCAGGGATGCGGGGTTATTGAGATAATCCACCCGGCGTGTCCCCCGTTCATCCGCGAGAAAATGAAAGAGCCGCTTGATCTCCAACCCCAGCCCCAACTGCTGCCGCGCCGACAAGGGACGAGCCTTCTGCGCCAGGTTCCCAAAGTCCTCCAGGATGTGTGCGTCCTCCGGAGCCGGTTGTCCGAACAGGGAATCGGCGATGCGTGACCGTGGATTCACTGTACACCCTCTGTGATACCGGCCAGAATCGCCACTTCCCGGGCATTCTCCATGGCCGCGCTCTGGTGAACCCGGCTGAAAAACAATATCCGCCGGCCCTGGGCCCGCGCGAACAGTCCTTTGCGGATCACCGCCGCCAGATGCCGCGCCTCCAACACCGCGCCCTCCTCCACGCCGGCGAGTTCGCAAAACAAAGGAAGCCGATGGACCAGCGCCTCGCTCACCGGCAGACCGAGGGGAAACACCGGAAGCACCCCAATCGTCACGGTGGTATACCCGGGGACAACGGGCTCGTCAGGCTGCCAGCCCTTCAGGGGCTTCCCTGCGGCGCCGTCACCCTCGATGAGCGTGAGACTGAAGGCGCGGACCAACCGTGCAAAAATCTCCGGCGGCGGCGATTCGAGCTTCCCCGTGGCAGCGTTCAGGCGGCCCGTCAGGGTGATTCGGGACGAGGGTTTCATACCCCGCCCCTTGGGGTGTAAAAGGGATATGAAAGGCGAGACCGATTCTTCGGGAGAACAACATACCCCGCTGTTTGCGGCGGGGTTGTTGATTCCGGCGGCGTCCGCAGCGTCTCCCACCAGTTCCTCCGGCGCCCGTAAAGCAAACCGGCAGGGCATGGGCGGATCGGGCCACATTTTGGTGGTGGTGGTGACTAATATCCTCGGCAGGGAGCCCGCCAGAACAGCGGCCAGACGCCAAATGAGGGAGGTTTTG
>JAITMZ010000079.1 GCA_031290725.1 Spirochaetaceae bacterium | reverse complement strand
AATTCTCGCCGTGATACTGGCCAGCACGGTGCTTCTCACCGCCCTGGGCCTGGTCTCGATACTGGTTGTCTCTCCCCCACGCATACCCATCACCGTGGAAAAGGTGGCTGATGCCGCTTCCCTGGGTGCGGGAACCCTCCTGGAGGCTCTCTTCCCGCTGTCCGGCTTTGGGGCATTGCTGAACGGCGCTTTCCTGCTGCCCGTGTTTTTTCTGGCCTTCCTCATTGGCTGGGCCTGTGCCGTGGACAAGCAAAACACCAAGCCACTCATTTTTCTCACCACCGCCTGCACGCGAATATTTACCTTTCTGACCAACTTTATTCAGGACTTCCTCACCGTGGGCATGGTGGCCGACGCCATGCACTGGGCCATCACCTTCCGCGGGGTGATGGCACCGGGAATATTCAACCGGCTGTTCCTGGTGCTGGCGGCAGACTTGGTGCTGGTCGCCTTCGGAATATATCCTCTGATCGCTTGGCAGCTCTGCGGTCGGCGTAATCCCTACCGCATTCTCTACGGGAGCATCGCCCCGGCGATTGCGGCCTTTTTCTCCGGGGACACCAACTTTGTTCTGGCCCTGAATATCCGTCACACCAAAGAACTCGCCGGGAGCCGAACGCCCGTCGTCGGCGTGTCGGCCGCGCTGTTCTCGATATTTGCCCGGGGCGGGTCGTCACTCACCGCGGCGGTGTCCTTTGTGGTGATACTTAATTCCTATTCCAGTCTGGGGATTTCTCCGGCAAACCTGTTGTGGATAGCCTGCATGTCCTTGGGTCTGTCGTTTCTGCTGCCCGCATCGCCCTCCGGGGGGGCGTTCATTCTGCTCACCGTGCTGTGTTCCCGCTATGGGCAGGGCTTTGAGGCAGGGTACCTGCTGCTCAAGGGTGCGGCGGTGATTATTTGTTCCTTTGCCTGCGCCATTGACGCCCTCACTGCCGTGTTCGGCACCTGCATCGTGACCCATCGGTTGGAAATGGCGGATTTGGCTTGATAAAATTTTTTCCCCTCTTGTCAAAAAAAAAATTTTGTGATATACTGAAAAGTATGATATGGGGCACATCGAATTACATTTTTAATCGGAACAGCTCAAAAGCTGACGTTTTTGGAGCTGCCCGACAGGGAGGTCTGAAATGAGTTTTGCAGAAACCATGAAAAAAAAAGCAAAGAGCCTGGGAAAAACCATCGTACTCCCCGAAGGCTGGGAAGAACGGACGGTTCAGGCAGCGGTCAAGTTGAAGCAGGAAAAGATAGCCCGGGACGTGATTTTGCTGGGGGAAAAGACGAAAATCGAAGCGGTGGCCGCATCGAAGGGCGTGTCCCTGGGGGGCATCACCATAATCAACCCGGCGGCATCGGAATGGCTTCCGGAATTCGCCGCGGAATATTACGAATTGCGCAAAACAAAGGGTATAACCCTGGAGCAGGCGGCGGCGGACATCACGCACTTTCTCCGCTTCGGCGCCATGATGGTACGCACGGGCAAGGCTGACTCCATGGTCTCAGGCGCCCTGTCGGCCACGGCAGACGTATTGCGGGCGGGACTCACCATCATCGGCACGGCGCCCGGCATGACCACCGCATCAAGCTGCTTTGTGATGGATACCCACGACCCCCAGTGGGGAGCGGGGGGACTGATGATATTCTCGGACTGCGCGGTTATCCCCGACCCTACTGCGGCACAGCTCGCAGATATCGCTGTGTCGGCCGGACTTTCCTGCCGCCGCATGATCGGCGCGGAACCCGTGGTTGCCATGCTGTCCTACTCCACAAAGGGTTCCGGCGGCAAGAACGAAGACGTGCTCAAGGTTCAGGAGGCGGTGAAACTGGCCCATGAAAAGGCACCGGATCTGTTGCTTGACGGCGAATTCCAAGCGGATGCGGCCCTCATACCGGGGGTGACGGAAAAGAAGGCCCCCGGCAGTCCCATCACGGGAAAGGTGAACACCCTGGTGTTTCCTAACTTGGGGGCGGGGAACATCGGCTACAAGCTGGTACAGCGGCTGGCCCACGCCGACGCCTATGGGCCCTTCCTGCAGGGGTTCGCCAAGCCCCTGAGCGACCTTTCCCGCGGTTGCTCGGTGGATGACATTGTGGCCACGGCCTGCGTGACGCTGGTTCAGTCCGTATAATCGGTCAAACCAACAACCCCGCAAGTTGCGGGATGTGTTGGTTCTCCCGGAGAAGTCAGCATCGAGTTTAATACCCTTATTACGAGACAAGGGGCGGGGTATTAAACCTTCGCTGCGAATAAATTGGAATTGTGCGCTCAGTTTGGGCGCAAAGAATATGTTTGGAGGTTTAGTATGGCTTACAAAATTATTGCAGCCAAGTGTGTGAACTGCGGAGCCTGTGAGGGCGAATGTCCCGCCGGGGCGATCACCGAGAGCGGCGGCACGCGCGTCATCGACGAGGCGGCCTGCCTGAGCTGCGGCGTTTGTACCGGTGCGTGTCCCGCCGAAGCTATCGTTGAGGCCTGACCGGGAAGGGTGTCTCCCGGGGCACTGCAACGGGAAGCGCTGGTTAGCCTCAAGTTAATCAGCGATAGGTTGTTATGGTCCCGGGGGTTTGCCGTTTTCTGGCATATTGACATGATTAAACAGATTGTAGCAGGGTATAAAAGGTCTCTTACGCTGCTGGCAAAGGTTTTATTTTTGCTCGCCGGGTGTTTCTTGATCGGCTTTTTTCTGGTATATCCCCTGTGGGCTTTCGCGGTTACCCAGCCGTCGTTATATACGGTCTGTGTACTGGGACTGCTGGTTGTCTTGGGGATTGTGCTTTTGGAGCGGAAGATTGGTTCTCTGCTTCGGGGAGCGCGGAATGGCGTGGAAAAGCGGACGGTGCTCTGGAATTTCTGTGCCTCCGGGGCAAAAATTATTTCGATACTCGCCGGAGTGTGCGGTTTTGTCTATTTTGTGGTACAGGATGCGAAAATTGTGGCCATTGTGTGGCTTTTTGCGGCGCTTTTGTTGCACGGCGTGTTCGCCTACGGCACCCGGAAGACCGGCGGGTCGTAACTCCCGGCTGTGCGCGGTGTTATTGGGCACTGTGCGGGGTGCCGCGATGTGCGCCGCACTTTGTACGCCGCTGTTTGTCGCCGTGGTTCCGGCGGGTGCCCAGGAAGTGCCGGACCGGGTTATTCAGGGGCTAAACGCGCGGGACCCGGTTTTTGCCGATTATTCGCTGCGGGTGGAGGAGGGCTACAAGGCCGCTTCCCGGCGGCAGGCAGATTTTGTTCCGGCGGTCTATGAGTACACCGCGGTGGCGGGAGATACGGTGTTTTCCATCGCCTCCCGATGCAGCATCCCCTACGAGACTTTAGTGAGCGCCAATGGTATCCGCTCCTCCGACGAGATGCTGGCGGGAAAGAAGCTTTTTTTACCTGCGGGACCCGGGGTTTTTGTGCCCGACGATGCCCGAAATCCTGTGGAGGAGCTGCTGAAGAAGACCCACACCGCCGCCGGAAACTCCGTGATGGTGAACGGGCGCGGCTTTGACTACCTGCCGGGAGCGCGGTTTACCGGTGAGACCCGGATGTTTTTTCTGGACCCGTCGTTCATCCTGCCCCTTGCAGAGGGGGTGCTCACTTCAGGTTTTGGAAACCGGCAGAGTCCCGTTAGCGGGCAGTGGGAGTTTCACCGGGGGGTGGATATGGGTGCGCCGGAGGGGACGCCGGTGATGGCCGCCAAGTCGGGAAAGGTGAATTTTGTGGGGGCCAACGAGATTTACGGCAACTACATCGTGGTGGCCCACGCCAACGATATGGAAAGTCTGTACGGCCATCTGTCGAAGATGTTGGCGGAGCAGGGCGCGGTGGTGGCCAGGGGCGATGTGATCGGCCAGGTGGGAACCACGGGGATGTCCACCGGGCCGCACCTGCATTTCGAAATACACGCGGGGAAGACGGCACGGGATCCCCGGGGGCTGATAAAAAACGCACCGGCACTGAACGGCAATTAAGGAGAA
>JAITMZ010000036.1 GCA_031290725.1 Spirochaetaceae bacterium | reverse complement strand
GTTTCCCAGCTCAGGGATTTCCAAGGACACCATGTATTCCAGCGCGTCGCCGGTAGGATGCGGGTGGGGGGCGCACCGGATGACCCGTGCCTCAAAGGTGTTTGTCTCGCCGATGAACTGGGCCACAAATTCCGTGGCGGGCTGCTCGTAGATCTCCCAGGGAGTTCCCACCTGTAGTATTTCCCCCTTGTTCATCACCGCGATCCGGTCAGACACCGACAGCGCTTCCGACTGGTCGTGGGTCACGTAGATGAAGGTGATGCCTATCTTGTCGTGGAGGCTGTCCAGCTCCACCAGCAGATTTGACCGCAGCTTGGCGTCCAGGGCGGAGAGGGGTTCGTCCAGAAGCAGCACCCCCGGTTCGTTGATCAGCGCCCGGGCGATGGCCACCCGTTGGCGCTGGCCTCCGGACAACTGGGAGGGCTTTTTGTAGGCGTGGGTGTCCAACTGCATCAGATGCAGGTATTCCAGCACCTTGGTCTGCACTTCGGCCCGGGGGCGGTGCTGCAACCGCAGGGAGAAGGCCACGTTCTCGAAAACCGTCAGGTGGGGGAACAGGGCGTAGTTCTGAAACACGGTCTTCACGGGCCGCTTGTTTGGCGGTAGGGGGATGATGTCGGTACCGTCGAAGAGGACAGATCCCGTGTCGGGAAACTCGAACCCCGCGATGATCCTGAGCAGCGTGGTCTTGCCGCACCCCGAGGGGCCCAGCAAAGAAAAAAACTCGCCTTTTTTGATGGTAAACTGCGCATTTTCCAGGGCGCGGAACGTGTCGAAGGACTTGGACACATTCTCTATGGCAACTGTACTTCCTTTCACCGCTTTCGCTTTCCTCCGCTGTGATGGGCGCACCGAAAACCCGGCTGGATTTTTCGGTGCGCCCGGTAATTGCATACGCAATTATATTTTTAACCGGAACACCTCAAAACCCTAAAGTTTTTTCAGGTGCCCATTGGTGCTTCTATAATAATAATAATGCTTTGCTGATGTCAAGGGTTTTTGAATTATTTTCCTTAAAAAGAGCAAAAAAAGCAGACAAAACAAACCGTATGCGCTATACTATGGGCTATGAATATACAGGTAGAAACGGGGAAGTTTCCTTCCTCTGCGGGAACCACGGATATCGTGTACACCCGCTGGTTTGACCGGGACGTCGCTCCCCGATCGTCTTTCCTCATCGCCCACGGCATGTCGGAGTATATGGCCCGCTACGACGATTTCGCCCGTTTTCTGGTGAGCCACGGTTTCGCCGTCTACGGCAACGACCACCTGGGGCATGGCAAAACCGCCCGCACCCCCGATGATCGGGGCTTTTTCGCAGACCGGGAAGGCTACCTTCGGGTGATGGACGACCTGCACACCCTGGTTGGCCGGGCACGGGCGGACTTTCCCGGCCTCCCGGTACTTCTCCTGGGGCACAGCATGGGTTCCTTCGTGGCCCGGGTTTTCTGTATGCGCCACTCGGAGGAAATTCACGGGGCCATCTTTATGGGTACCGGCGGGGCAAATCCCTTGTCGTCCCTGGGGTATTTTGTGCTGGCGATGGAATCCCTGCTGCACGGCGAGCGGTACCGGAGCGGCCTGTTCCATGCCCTTTCCCTGGGCGCATACAGCGCCGCCATCAAGGACCGCAAAACCAACCTGGATTGGCTCAGCACCGACGGCGATGCGGTGCGGAAATACCGGGACGACGAACTGTGCGGCTTCCGGTTTACCGTGTCGGCTTCCCGGGACCTGCTGCGGATGCTGGACGAGTGCACCAGGCCCGGCTGGGCCGCATCCGTCAGGAGCGATCTGCCGGTGCTGGTGATCTCCGGGGGTGATGACCCGGTGGGTGCCGCCGGGAAGGGTGTGCGGGAGACCTTTCGGGATCTGCAAGACGCCGGTGTGAAGGACGCGGAGCTGATTCTATACGAAAATATGCGCCACGAAATCCTGAACGAGCAGGACAAAAAACGGGTCTATAGCGATATTCTGGACTGGTGCAAAAGAAAAGGCAGGGAGCATCCATGACGGTGAACGAACTTGACCGCTGGTTGTCGGACTACCTGGAGACCGGTAAATTCCCCATGGACCCGTCACAGAACGGCATTCAGGTGGGCAACAGCGATCCGGTCGGCAAACCCGTTTCCCGGATAGCCTTTGGGGTGGACGCCTGCCTGGAGACCATCCTGCGGGCTCGGGAGGCCGGAGCGGGGCTTTTGGTGGTGCACCACGGCCTTTTGTGGGGCAGGGTCGAGCGTGTCTGCGGCATCTACTATCGCCGGGTGAAGGCCCTTCTGGACGCCGATATGGCGCTTTTCGCCTGCCATCTGCCTCTGGACGCCCATCCGGTGTGCGGGAACAACTACGGCATGGCGTCCCGTCTGAGCCTCACGGACACCGCGCCCTTCGGCCAATGGCGGGAGGCCAGTATCGGTGTCATCGGCGAGCTTCCCCGGGCGCTTCCTGCCCAGAATGTGCTGGAGGCCCTTTTTCCCGGCCGGGGGCGGGATTGTCGGCTGTGGCCATTCGGCACCCGCAGCGAGGTGCGGCGGGTAGCCATCGTGTCCGGCGGCGCGGGGGATATGGTGGGCCAGGCCGCAGAGGCCGGTGCCGACCTGTATGTCACCGGGGAAGTGGGCCATGAGGAATATCACCGTATGGCAGAGCTGGGGCTGACCGTGGCGGCCTGCGGGCATTATCTCACCGAAACCGTGGGGGTGGCCCTGCTGGCGGAGCGGGTGCGCGCCTCGCTGAATCTGGAGACAATGTTTGTGGACGTGCCCACGGGGATGTGAGGTATTGCCTGGGATTCCGCGCCTACTATAGGCGCTCCGCGCCCGCCGCCGAAGCTTCGTTCTTTTGCAAAAATTCGGTAAAAATTCTGCTAAATTCTGCTAAAACCGCTTGACAAGCGGGGAAATGCGGTGATATACTTTATCCATGCGTAATGCCGGTATTCTTTCGCCAGTCTTTATTTCCGCACGCCGCAGCGTGGGTGCGCTGCTTCCTGGGATGGGGCAATACGTACCGACAAAAAGCAATCAATTAGCCCCCCCCCCCCATACACAGTATAATCAGCATAAATACATATATCCGCGTGACTTACCAATATTTTTCAGCGCACCGTACTGGGTCTTGTCTCTCCATAAAAACCACGCATATTGCGCGGAAAAAACCATACATATCAGAGAAAATAGACGCCGCCTTGGAGCAAAAATGCTCCGTCCGGGAACAAAAATGCTCCATCCCGGAACAAAAGTGTTTTAGCCCGCAGCAAAAATGTTCTGGCCTGGAACAAAAGTGTTCTGGCCTGGAGCAAAAGTGTTCTGGCCTAGAACAAAAGTGTTCTGGCCTAGAACAAAAGTGTTTTGGCCCGGAGCAAAAATGTTTTGGGCTGGAGCAAAAGTGTTTTGAGCCATTATTCAGTGCATAGGAGGTCTTATGGCACGGAAAATTGCAAAGTACACCCTTCCGAGGACGGAAGAGGCCCGGGATACGCTGGCGCACAGCGTTTTGACCTATGCCGCGCCCCATCGCGCGCACTGGGAGACCTCCAGCGGCGTCAAAGGCCCCTGGGCTATGGCCAGCGCGGAAGTGCCGTGAATGAGGAAAAGACCTCACGCCAAGGCGCAAAGACGCGAAGAATACGGAGGGTGGCTTTTTGAAAGTTTGAAGGCTTTCGAAGTTCAGGGATGCCACCCAAATTCCCCTTTGCGTCTTGGCGTGAGGAAACTTTTGTTAGTTTTGGCTATAAGCCCCCGCCACCAAACTTTGGTGTCTAGCCAGCCGCATGTTATGCGGTTCCGGTTTGGGGCGGGGCTTACATCTTGGAAATAATGGCAGCGGTGGCAGCGTGCCGCCGCAAAACAAACGTTTTGGAGGATTGTTATGGAAAATGTGCTCATGAAAATGGTAAAGTATATTCCGAGGAAAATAAAAATGCGGCTTTTTGGGAATATGCTTGGATCTTATGACAGACGGATTCAATCAATAGAAAGGATTGTAAAACAAGTAACCAAGGCAAATACAGGCATAGATTTTCAGGGGCAGGTAGAACAAGATTTATTTGCTTATTTTTATTTTAGCGGCAAGAAAGAAGGGTTTTACATTGATATAGGTGCCAATGACGGTAAAACCGGTAGTAATACCCTGATTTTTGAACAATTAGGCTGGGCAGGAATTTGTATAGAGCCTTTGCCTGATGTTTTTGAAAAGTTGCAACAATATCGCCGTTGCGATTGTTTTAATGTCGCGATTGCCAATGTGAGTGGTGATTCGCTGGAATTTATACGGGCTGACGGAGTGGAAACACTCAGCGGTTTGAATGCCCAAATGACTGAAGCGCATAAAAAAAGAATAGCAAATTCAAATGGCAAACTTGAAAAAATACATGTAAAGACTTTAACTTTTGCCGATTTGATGAGCAATTATCCGAATAGACAATATATAGATTTTATGTCTGTTGACGTAGAAGGCGCCGAGTTGAGCATATTAAAGGCAATAGATTTTACGAAGTTTCATTTTGGCCTCATTACGGTTGAAAACAATGAAGAAACAAAGGGGGAGGGTGAACGACTAAAAAAATATATGGATGAACAAGGATATACCGTATATCTTGATTTGGGTCTTGATATAATGTTTATACCCAAAAGCAGGTAAAAAACCGCTGCAACGTCCCTGGCGCGACGCTCGACGCAGATTTACATCAGGGGGCGGTCTCCGCAAGGAGGCCGCCTTTTTTTTATATCCATTGACATTATTCTGCAAAAGGAATATCATACTCGTATGAAGGAATGGGAAGTTGAGTACACCGATGAGTTCGGCGAATGGTGGACTACCTTGAACGAGAACGACCAAGAGGCTATAACGTTCTCTGTCGGACTGCTTAGACAGCACGGGCCTTCCCTGAAATATCCTCACAGCAGCGGAGTTTGGCAGTCACGGCACAGCCACATGCGTGAACTGCGGAGCCAAAGCGAGGGGGAGCCGATACGGACATTTTACGCCTTTGACCCGCAGCGGGCAGCGATATTGTTAATCGGCGGAAAAAAGACGGGTGACGACCGGTTTTACGAGGCGATGGTTCCTAAAGCCGATAAAATCTATGATAAGCACCTGATAGAGATTCAGGCGGAACGAGGAGGTACAGACAATGGCTAAAAAGTTTTCAGAGCTTGAAGCGAAAATGAGCCCGGAAGCGCGGGCGCGGGTGCAGAAAAAGGTACAGGAGGCTTTGGCGGAGATGCCCCTGAACGAGCTGCGTAATGCCCGGGGCTTGTCTCAGAAGATGCTTGCCGAGGCATTGCATATTCAGCAGCCGGCTATTGCAAAGATAGAGCGGCGTACCGATATGTATATTTCGACCCTGCGGAGCCACATTGAGGCAATGGGCGGGCAGCTTGAAATAATGGCGCATTTTCCTGAAGGGGCGGTACGAATATCTCATTTTTCACAATTATAAGACCATCCCGTCCTGAGTAGCGCTTGTTTGTGCCTGAGCACAATCGTCTGACGTTTTTTTGTGGGGCTAGGCTTTCGGGAAGGGGCGCTGGGCTGGCGAGGGCGGGCGGGCTCTGCAGGAGGCCGCCTTTGTGGGTCGCTGGGCTGGAAAAGATGCCAGCCATAGAGTTTGCGCAGCAAACTCGTTCGTGCCTACTGGCACGACAGGGCTCCGGGGACGGGGGCGGCTCCCGGCAAGGCAATCACGGTGAGAACCATAAAAAGCGCGGATTACCAAAAATTAGTTTTTTCATAAAATACCCCTTAGTATAGTAGACGTTTGAGGGGGCAAAATATTGTATCGTTTTGCAAGTTTTTTTTAAAAATTGTTGGTTTGAGCGCCAATCGGAAAAATCCTCGCGGTCCGGCACGGGCCGGGGAGCGCCGCATCCTGCGCCCTCTGCGGCTCCGCGTGAGGCTCCGATCCTGCGGTGTCAACAAATAGGCAGTCGATACAGCCGTTTTATACTATTCCAACGGCTGCCAGGGTAACCCCCGGTATGGCCCGGCTTTCCCGGCACAGGGAGTAGGTACGGCACTCCGGATGGGCGGCGACGGCGCTTTCAAACCACCAGGCGTACAGGCTCATCCGCTGGTCGCTGGCCAGGGGGGTTCCGGCGTAGTCCACAGCGGCCGCCGGCGGTGCGGACAGGAGAGCGGCGGCGGCGGCGGTTTCCTGGGGGACAGTGCGGGAAGACGTACGGTGGCTGCGCTGTTCGAAGAGGCTTCCCCGGGCATGGGTGCGTTTTCCCGGAAACCCCAGATCAAGCCCCGCCAGGTAAATCTCCCGGCACCCCAGAAGCCGCGCCAGCTCCCACGCCGCCGACGCCACCGACCCGCCCGCCCCGAGCTTCCCCTTGCGCGTATATTTTTTGCCGTACTCCGCGCCCACCGGGTTGGCGGAATCGAACAGGACGATGCGGCGGCAGGGAAAGCGAAACACCCCGGGGTAGGCGCAAATTTCAGTGACCAGCAGGGCGTTGGGCGCGGCCAGACCCGCGATGTGCCGGGCGTTCCAGTACTGCCCGTCCGCCAGCACCACCACGTCGGGCTCCACACCGGCGTCCAGGCAGGACCGGAGGGCGGTATCCACGGCGATAACCACCGCCCTCTCCTTGACGGCGGCCAGGCGCAGGATTCCCGTCTCCAGGCTGGGGCCCGCGGCCACCACGCAGGCCCGCCCGCCCCGGCCCGGCCAGAGCACGCCGCCCTGTCCGAAGAGGGTGTTCACCCCATCCAATTCCGCCAGCAGGTGCAGGTTACGGCGGCAGTTCCGCTCCCACAGGGCGCCGAACCGCCTGAGGGTGGCGTCGTTTATCCGCTGCTTGCCGGCGTTGCGTTGGATAAGTTCCTGGAGATCGGCGAAATACTGCCGGGCGTGACGGGTCACGGCGGGCAGTGCGGTGACGATCATGCCGGAAAAAGGGCCCGCCTGTTCCAGC
Organism: Spirochaetaceae bacterium; assembly: GCA_031290725.1. Classification (GTDB taxonomy): domain Bacteria; phylum Spirochaetota; class Spirochaetia; order Treponematales; family Treponemataceae; genus JAISTZ01. The sequence continues at coordinate 4,079 of JAITMZ010000036.1, read as the reverse complement.
GCCGCGATCACCGCCGGTTTCTCCGCACCCACCAGGAGCATGCATACCCGCCGGGTAAGCACCGGTTCCCAATCCAGCGCTGCCAGCGCCAGGGCAAAGCGCTTCACGTCGGGTTCCACCAGTACCAGCGGCAATTCAGGGAATCGGGCTGCCGCCGCCAGGGGCAGATACCCCAGGCCGAACCCCAGAAACACCAGCGGCGGCCCGGGGGACGCCGGACAGGCGGGCGCCGCCGGCAATTTGCCGGGCCTGAGGGATTCGGCCAGACGGGCGGCTTCCTGGACGGGATCGTAGGCGGAGTGGAGGAATATACCGTCTTCCCGCAGGGTGACCGCGCCGGTACGGGCCGCCGCCACGTTACAGCCGGTCGGCGGAAGAGGGGAGGGGCCGGAAAAAAGCGCCTCGTGCAGGGCGAACAGGCCGGGAAAGCGGGCGCGAAAAAGGCGAAGGTTCTTCTCCCAAATAGGGTTATTCCGTATATTCCAGGTTAAGTTCAATGAGCATATTCTCCTTCACCGGCGTTCCGGGGGGCGGCGTCTGGGTGATTACCCGGCCTTCGCCGCGTATCCTGATGCGCAGGTCGGGGCGCTCCAGCAGGGGGGTGAGATAACGCTTGGGCACCCCGGTGAGGTTGGGCATGACCGTGCCGATACTGACGTCCCCTTCGCCGGGCGGCATAAATTCGCCGGAGTGCAGGAACGACGGCGCCTTCTCCCTGGCCATCCCCAGGTGGTCCACGATGGTGTTGGCGGCCTCGGCGATCACCGGCGCCACGATGCGGCTGGCGTAGATGAGCCTGCCCCGGGGTTTGGTGAGCACGATGTACAGGATAATCCGGGGAGCTTCCACAGGGAATACGGCGATACAGTCCGCCAGAAAATCGGTCTCGCTGTATGCTCCGGTGGCTTGGTCGACCATCTGGGCGGTGCCGGTCTTCACCCCGATGGAGATGTCCCCCAGGGCCGCTTGCCGCCCGATTCCGCTCACCACTCCGGTTTCCATGTAGCTCAGCAAATGCGCCGCAGTGTCGGGGCTCACCACCGGGGGCAGCGGCAGCATCTTGTGTTCATAGACCACGGCGCCCCCCGGGTCCGCGATTTTTGACAGCACCGTCAACTGCAAGGGAGCGCCTCCGGAGGTAAATGCACCGGTGGCCTTCACCACCTGTAGCGCCGACACCCCCACCTCTTGACCGATGGAGATCGTGGGGCTGGAACGTGCCGACCAGGTGCGATCCGCCGGGGTCTTCAGGATGCCGTTGGTTTCGCCGGGCAGTTCCACTCCGGTTTTGCTGCCGAACCCGAAGGACTTCAGCCGGGTGATGAACTGTTCCGCCGGGAGACGTTCACTCATCTGAAACAGGGCGTCGTTGCAGGATACCTCCAGGGCGCGCCGGGCATTCACCCAACCGTGTTTGCCCAGGCAGTTCATGGTGACCACTTCCCCCGAGGGCATCCGCAGTTCGTACACCCCGTCGCAAAAGAAAGTGTCCTGGTCGTGGACAACCCCGGCGTCCAAAAAAGAGGCGACACTGAAAATTTTGAACACCGATCCCGGCTCGTAGGCCACGGTGGCGGGCAGGTCTACCCGCTCTTCCGGCACGGATCCGGTGTATTCGTTCAGGTTGGCGGAGGGCAGGCTGACGTAGGAAAGGACTTCCCCGGTGGCGCTGTCCGCCGCTACCAGCATGATTGTCTCGCCGCCGGTATCCTGCATGGCCTTCCGGGCAATTTCCTCCAGCTTGAACTGGAGATTGGCGTCGATGGTGAGATACACGCTGCTGCCGTTCCGCGCCGTCCTGGGGTCCGGAGAAACCCTGGGGGAAAGCATCTGATCCAGAGAATACTCGATCCCCGAAAGCCCCTTCCCGTCGTCCCCCAGAAAGCCCACCAATTGGGACGCCAGGGCGTTCTCCGGGTAAATCCGCCCTGCGATTTTGTCGAAATGCACCCCGGTGAGCCGCGCCGACCGGATCCCCTGGAAAGCGACGTCGTATTCCTCTTCGGTCATTTTTTTCTTGAGGTAGAGAAAATTGATTCCCGCCCCCTCAATTCGCCGGCGGACATCCCCGGCATCCATGTCGGTCACCCGGGACAGGACCTCCACGGTTTTTTCCATGTCCCGAATCTCCGACGGGCGGATTGCCAGATGATACAGGGGGATCTCTATGGCCAGGGGAATGCCGTTGCGGTCAAAGATGGCGCCCCGCTCGGGGGACGGAGATGGAGCCAAGGACACCTGCTTTTCGGAGAAGGCCAGGCGCCCGTACGCCACCGTGATGTAGGCCGTAAATACCAGGGCGAACACCCCCAGGATGAACAGGCGGGGCCGGGAAAAGGCGCTATTTATCTCCATAAGCCCTTACCCAGCATGTTCCGCACTGAGACAAAACCGTAATCCCGGGAATCCACCGATTCATCGTAATTATCTCCCACCGCAAAAATCATCCCCTCCGGCACCCTGGCGCTGTGTTTTATCCGCTGGTATTGCCCCTCCGTCAGGGAAATTTCCAGGCCATTAACCCTGCAAGTATAGGAAGTTTCTGAAAAAAAATCAAGGGCATCCCCCTCCACGGCCACACAGCGCTTCACCACGATTTTGCCGTTATGTCTGTACACCACCACGTCGTTCCGCCGGGGCTGGGAAATTTGCAGCAGAAGATCCCCGGAAAAGGGCCGAATGATACCGTAGGCACATTTTGCTACCAACAGGGACGCGCCGTCGGGGATGCGGGGGGACATGGACGTGCCGGACACCACCAGCAGGTCCAGCACAAAAAGCTTGATGAGAATGCCCGCCCCAATGCCCAGGGCGACCCATTTTATTCCCCGCCGTATTTTACACCGTCTTTCACCCATGATGGGATTAGTCTAATATATTCTTTCGGTTTTGTCGATACAGAAAATATGGAAATCATCAATTACCAGATAGCGCCCCTGCGGGCATCCTTCGAGAATCCTTTGCATACCGCAGTAGATATATTCAGGCCGGCCATAGACATCGGCGTGAATACGGCGGAACTGGCCATTACGGCGGGCAGGGCTTTCCGGGTTTTGAAACAATATAAAATACTCTTCGGCATGATCCTGGCGGGAGCGGTGTGCGGCTTCGGTCTGGCCATCGTGGACGATTACAGCAATACCTACGCCCCCTCCTTCGATATCAGCCGGTTCTCCATCCTGGAGCGGGCGAATCTGGAGAGTGACCTGGAACGTTTTTTTCTGTCCCCGGACACCCTGTCCCACTCCGGCAACACCGCTGATGCCGACGAATTGTCCCTGTTCACCGCAGACAGCCCGGCCGCCGGCTTCGTCTTCACCGAACCGGTGGGGTGGACAAGCTACACGGTCCAGCGGGGCGACACGATTTCCGGAATCAGCGTAAGGTTTTCCCTGAATAACATCTCCACCCTCATCTCCGCCAACAATATCGACAACGTACGGCACCTCGCGGCAGGGCAGCGGCTTCGGGTTCCCTCCCTGGACGGCATCCTCCACGACGTGCAGAAGGGGGACACCCTGGAGGGCCTTTCGGTGCGCTACACCGTGGCATTGGAAAACCTTCTGGACGTGAACGACCTGTCCACCAGGATACTACAGCCGGGGCAGCAATTGTTCATCCCCGGCGCCCAACTGGACGCTTCCGCCATCCGCCGGGCCATGGGTGAACTCTTCGCCTGGCCGCTCAGCACCCACCGTATCACTTCCTGGTTCGGCTACCGTACCGACCCCTTCACCGGTACCCGGATCCACCACAACGGCCTGGACATGGGCGCTCCCACGGGCACATCGGTCCGTTCCGCCATGAGCGGCCGGGTGGCGTCCACCGGGTATTCAAACATCTATGGGAATTTCGTGATCGTCAACCATGGGAACGGGTACCAGACCATGTACGGGCATTTGAGCAAAATACTGGTGCGTCAGGGTCAGGCGGTGGCCCAGGGCGGACAGATAGGCCAGGTGGGGAACACGGGCCGTTCCACCGCGCCGCACCTGCACTTCACCGTCTACCGGAACGGCAAGCTGGTAAACCCCACCACGGTGCTCCGCTAATTGCGCCGGGGATTCCGCGCCCACTGT
>JAITMZ010000030.1 GCA_031290725.1 Spirochaetaceae bacterium | reverse complement strand
CAAATCCTGGGGCTATGTCTTTGTGGACCCCAAAGAATCCCTGCTTGCCTGCGGCGACACCGGCAAGGGCGCGCTGGCGGACGTGGAGGATATACTGGGGACAGTGCTTTCGCTTCTGGATAGCCGCTGATGAGATTCGCCAGTACCAGCATAGGCGGGGCGGTGGTTTTTACCATCAACAGGGTGTAATCTTTTTTTGCATCTATATTGACACTTTTGCGTCAATATCGTATATTTAATTATCTTTATTTAATCAGGAGTGTGTGTATATGGTAAAAATTGGAATCAACGGCTTTGGCCGCATTGGGCGGATGGTGTTCCGCGCCGCGTTCGACAACTTCAACGATGTGGAAATCGTGGGTATCAACGACCTTCTGGCCCCGGATTATCTGGCGTATATGCTGAAATACGACTCGGTTCACGGTCGTTTTGATGGAGAAATCAAAGTGGACGGCAGCAAGCTGATTGTCTCCAAGGGCGGCAAGAAATGGCAGTGCCGGCTCACCGCGGAAAAAGACCCGGCGGCTCTCAAGTGGGGCGAGGTTGGGGCCGACATCGTGGTTGAAGCCACCGGCCTGTTCCTGACCAAGGAAGGCAAAGACGGCAAGCCCGGAGCGGACGCCCATATTAAGGCAGGAGCCAAGAAAGTCATCATGTCCGCCCCCTCCAAGGACGACACCCCCATGTTCGTGTACGGCGTGAACCACAAAACCTATGCGGGACAGTCCGTTATTTCCAACGCTTCCTGCACCACCAACTGCCTGGCCCCGGTGGCCAAGGTTCTGAACGAAGCCTTCGGCATCAAGCGCGGCCTCATGACCACGGTGCACGCGGCCACCGCCACCCAGAAAACCGTTGACGGCCCGTCCAACAAAGACTGGCGGGGAGGGCGGGGTATTCTGGAGAATATCATCCCCTCGTCAACCGGCGCGGCCAAAGCGGTGGGCAAAGTGCTTCCCAAACTGAACGGCAAGCTGACCGGTATGTCTCTGCGGATTCCCGCCTCGGATGTGTCCGTGGTTGACCTGACCGTGGAACTGTTGAAGCCCGCCACCTATGACGAAATCAAGGCGGCCATGAAAAAGGCCAGCGAAGGGGAACTCAAGGGTGTTCTGGGATACACCGAGGAAAAGGTGGTGTCCACCGATTTCCGGCACGAAGCGCGCACCTCGGTGTTCGACGCGGACGCTGGTATTGCCCTGGATCCCACCTTTGTGAAACTGGTGTCCTGGTACGACAATGAATGGGGCTATTCCAACAAGGTTGTGGAAATGGCGCAGGTTATCGCAAAATAATCGCTATCGTATTTGAGGTTTTTATGATTAAAACGGTAAAAGACGTTGCCCTCACCGGCAAGCGTATCATTATGCGTGTGGACTTCAACGTCCCCATGAAAGACGGCGTGGTTCAGGACGACACCCGCATCCGGGCCGCCCTGCCGACCATCACATATATTTTGGAGCAGAAGCCCCGGTCCCTGGTGCTCATGAGCCATCTGGGCGACCCGGACAAGGATGTGGCAAAGGCCAAAGACAAGGCGGAAAAAGCCGGCAAGACCTTCACCGAGGCGGACAAGGAAAAATTCATCGCCGGGAAAAACCGGCTCAAGCCCGTTTCGGAATATCTGGCAAAACTGCTGGGTTCCCCGGTGATCTTCGCGGCCTCCTGCTATGGACAGAAGGCTGCAATCGACGCCCTGCCCACCGGCGGGGTGATGATGCTGGAAAACACCCGGTTCCATAAGGAAGAGACCGCCAAAGACCCGGCCAGCCAGGAACCCCTGGCAAAAGAGCTGGCCTCCTACGGCGACATCTATGTGAACGACGCCTTTGGAACCGCCCACCGGGCCCACGCTTCCACCGCCACCATCGCCAAGTTTGCCAAGGTGAAAGTGGGCGGTTTCCTGATGGAAAAGGAAGTGAAGTTCCTGGAGCCTATGGTGACCAATCCGCCCAAACCCCTGGCGGCGATTATCGGCGGGGCAAAGGTTTCTTCCAAAATCGCGGTGCTGGAAAGCCTGCTTAAAAACGCCTCGGCCCTGATTATCGGCGGCGGCATGGCCTATACCTTCCTGAAAGCCCAGGGCCACAAAATCGGCATTTCCCTGGTGGAAGACGATTTTATTAAAACCGCCTCGGACCTGCTTTCCGCGGCCAAGGCAAAGGCCGTAAAGATTGTCCTGCCCGTTGACCATCTGGCGGCAGATTCTTTCAGCGCCGATGCCAAGCCGGTGGCTGTGGACGGTATCGACATTCCCGACGGACTTATGGGCCTGGATGTGGGGCCAAAAACCCTGTCCCTCTATACAGAGACCATCATGAGCGCCAAGTCCATCCTGTGGAACGGCCCAGTGGGGGTTTTCGAGTTTGACGCTTTTGCCAAAGGAACCGAGGCGGTGGCCAAACTGGTGGCGGAAGCTACCGGCAAAGGCGCCATGAGCGTGGTGGGCGGCGGCGATTCCGTGGCCGCAGTGAACAAGTATCACCTGGCGGACAAGATGAGCCATGTGTCCACCGGCGGCGGCGCTTCCCTGGAATTCCTGGAAGGCAAGACCCTGCCGGGCATCGCGGTGCTGGAAACCAGGTAGGGTATAGCTGTTTACTTTTTTACCGGTATGCCCTTTTCGCAGGGGACATGTACCTGGCACTTACCGCAACCGTAGTAAGGAGGGCGCGGTTCTCTGGTCTTATCCAAAAATGCCGAGCATATTGCGTGTGTCTTTCCCTGGTCTTTGGATATGGCATGTGCCGGGCAGTTTCTCACGCAGGCGCCGCATTGGGCGCAGTATTCGTAGATGCTGCTGTAGGAGCGTCCGGTGACCGCAAAAGGTGCGGCGCTGATCAAACTGCCGAAACGCCCCGCTATCCCCCTGGCGGTAATAAGCCCCCTGGAAAGCCCGAAGGTGCCCAGACCGCAGATGAACGCGGCGTGCCGTTCTGACCAATTGCTGGTGTAGAAATCTTGTTTGGTTTTGTCCTGGGTGCGGGAACTGGCCATGGAAAAACGCGGGTCCGCGGCGGGAACCACTGTTTTATTGCCCCGCCCCTCCAGGTATTGCTTGAGGTATTGGCAAGTCTGGATGATGAACGCCTGGCCTTCGATGCGCCCGTTGAGCCACTCGTCGGCGGGCCAGTCCATGTCCTTCGCATTTGCCTTCCGCACCTGGGCGGTGAAGGGAAAGAAAATGGATATCACCGTCTTTGCCTGTTCATTCCATTCGCCGGGCAGCAGGAAATGGCTCCCGATTACCTCGTTTTTCAAGGTAGCGAAGTATGGGTCCCCGGCATCGCCGAATCCCACCAGGGGCTCGTCAAAGATTCGCATACCCCGGAGCGCAGGAGAAAGGGCAATTTTTTCATCTAGAAAATTATTTGGCGCTATATTAATGTAATCCGTGACAACCTGAAGCAGCATCATGTTATCCATAAAAACTCCTCCCATGTACTATGCATCAGGTAAAGGCTCCTGTCAATAGATTTGGATACCGGCACCACGCTTGACAAAAAAAATTCTGTATGTTAGCTTGAATCAAGCTTGGATGAATATGGAAATGAATTCCATAAAATTGGCATGAAGCCACAAAAAGGCCATATACAATTTTATGGAGGTGCAACATGCACATGTCGGATGCGCTCATCTCGCCGGCAATAGGCGGGGCAATGACGGCGGTAAGCGCCGTCGCTATCGGGTTTTCGGTTAAAAAGATAGCCGGAGACAAACTTGACGAAAGAAAGATACCCCTGATGGGCATCATGGGGGCCTTTGTGTTCGCGGGCCAGATGATCAACTTTACCATTCCAGGCACCGGTTCCAGCGGGCACATAGGGGGCGGCATCCTGCTTGCCGCGCTGCTCGGCCCCGGCCCCGCGCTCATCACCCTGGCAAGCGTCCTGTTGATTCAATGCCTGTTCTTTGCCGACGGCGGACTTCTCGCCTATGGCTGCAATGTCTTTAACATGGGGGTAACAGCCTGTCTTCTCTCCTATACTGTGATATACAAGCCCCTCGTACAGAAATCTTTCAGCAAAAAAACGATTTTTTCCGCGTCGCTACTGGCGGTTGTCGTGGGCTTGCAGCTAGGCGCGTTCTTTGTTGTCCTTGAAACGC
>JAITMZ010000009.1 GCA_031290725.1 Spirochaetaceae bacterium | reverse complement strand
ATCATATTCGGGACGCCGACCTGGCGAGCGAGAATGATATGCTCACGGGTATGGGGCATGACCGAGTCCGGCGCCGAAACGACCAGAATAGCGCCGTCCATCTGAGCAGCGCCGGTGATCATGTTTTTGATGTAGTCAGCGTGTCCGGGGCAGTCGATATGGGCATAGTGCCGCTTGTCGGACTGATACTCCAAGTGCCGGGTGTTAATGGTAATACCCCGTGCCTTTTCCTCAGGGGCATTATCGATGTCGTCGTACTTTAGCTCCTTGTCACCGTACTTTCTGGCGCAGTGCATGGTGATGGCGGCGGAAAGTGTTGTCTTACCATGATCTACGTGACCGATGGTTCCCACGTTCATGTGCGGCTTTGTTCTTAGAAACTTCTCTTTTGCCATAAAAACCCTCCTTAAACAGATTTTCGGCTTCTTACGAGTTTGAGAGTTGGTGTCTCGGATGAAATTTTCACTTCATACGGCAGCGCATCGCACCGCCGCTTCCCGATCCACCTGCTCCACCAAAATTCTTTGATGACCGGTTTGGCATCAAGGCACATCCAAAAAACCGAACAGGCACTTTGGATGTGTGTCATTTATGTCTCAAAAAAAATACAAGTCCTTCAACTGCATTTTTTGTTGTTACCACCGATAATGCGCAAATGCCCTGTTCGCTTCGGCCATTTTGTGCGTATCATCCTTCTTTTTAAACGCCGTCCCGGTGCTGTTGAAGGCATCCAGGAGTTCCGCCGCCAGGCGTTCCCCCATGCCATGACCGTTCCGCGAACGGGCAGCGTTGATTATCCAGCGCATACCAAGGGCCTCACGCCGGGAATCACGAATTTCAATGGGCACCTGGTAAGTGGCACCCCCAACCCGGCGGGATTTCACTTCCACCATAGGCTTCACATTATCCAGCGCCTTGAGAAAGACCTCAAGGGGATCACCCGAAGTTTTGACCTTGAGAACATCCAAGGCATCGTAGACCAGACGCGTACAGGTGGCCTTTTTGCCCTGCAACATCATCCGGGCCACGAATTTCGATAACACGACACTGTTGTATTTTGAATCCGGGGTTATCGACCGGTTGATTGTCTTGCTCTTTCTTCCCATACCCTCTACCTTCCCTACGCCTTGGGACGCTTTGCGCCGTATTTTGAGCGGCTCCGTTTCCGGTCCTCCACCCCCAGGGTATCCTTGGTGCCCCGGATGATATGGTACCGCACACCGGGGAGATCCTTCACACGCCCGCCACGGATAAGCACCACCGAGTGCTCCTGCAAATTGTGGCCGATTCCGGGAATATATGCCGTCACTTCAATGCTGTTACTCAATCGCACACGGGCAACCTTCCGCAGGGCCGAATTCGGCTTCTTGGGGGTGACCGTCATCACACGGGTACAGACCCCCCGTTTTTGCGGACACCCTTGAAGGGCTGGTGACTTGGTGTGGTTCTCGGCGGATTTACGACCGCTGCGAATCAACTGATTAATCGTAGGCATGAGCCTGTCTCCTTAACATTACCCTTATGGGCGAGTTTTATAATGATAGCAGAAAAAAAAAATTATGTCAAGAGGATTTGAGCGAATTTTTGCATTTTTTTCAATTTTTTCTTGAAAACCCTGAAAAATTGTGCTATACTGGGAAGTATGAAAAACATTCTTGAGCCTTTCGGCCTGGCTGTGCCGAATATTTTAGTGCCCCGGGCGGTTTCGCCGTCCAACTTGACGGCCTGGGCTGTGGTGGCCTGCGACCAGTATACCCAGGATCGCGCGTATTGGAAAAAAGTTGAAGAGGAGCGGAAGGGGAAACCCTCCACGTTATCGCTGATCTTTCCAGAGGTATTTTTGGAAGACCCGGGTAAAAAAGAACGCATCGCTTCCATCCATGCGGCCATGAGGGAATACCTGGGAGGAAATGTCTTTGCGCCGGCCATGCGCGGGATGATGTACATTGAGCGGGTCACGGAATATGGAAGAAAACGGGCGGGACTGGTGACGGCCATCGACCTGGACGGGTACCACTGGGACCCGGCGAAGAAAGCGAAAATCCGCGCAACCGAGGCCACGGTTCCCGCTCGATTGCCCCCCCGGATGGAAATTCGCCGGGGGGCACCGCTGGAAATACCCCACGTGATGCTTTTGGTGAACGACCCGGAGGGGCTCCTGGTGGAGGGCACGGGGAAAATCGCCAAAACAAAACCGCCGGTGTACGACACGGATCTGATGCTGGGGGCGGGGCACGTCACGGGCTGGCTGGCGGCTGACCCCGAAGCGTTTCTGGAACCGGCGCTGAAAAAAATCGCCGCGGCCAATACCCGGGACGACGGGCTGTTCATGTTCGCCTCCGGGGATGGGAATCACTCGTTGGCCAGTGCCAAGGGTGTGTGGGATGAATACCGCGCCGCCCATCCGGGGGAGGATTTGACCAGCCATCCGGCACGGTACGCTCTGGCGGAGATCGTGAATATCTATGACCGGGGGCTTACCTTTGAACCGATTCACCGGGTGATATTCGGGGTGGATCCGGCGGATCTGCGGAAAACGCTGGAAACCCAATTTCCGGGGCACATCCACGCCGACGGGAATATGCTGAGCACCACCTTGCCGGGGCTGGGGGTGGTGAAACTTCAGCCGGCGGTGGACAGCTATCTGGAATCCCATCGGGGGACGAGCATCGACTACATCCACGGGGAAGAGGAACTTCGGCGGCTGGCGGCGGGGGCAAACACGGCGGGCTTCCTCATGCCCCCTATAGACAAGGGAAGTTTTTTTGAAACCATCGCGGCGCACGGGACATTGCCGAGAAAGACCTTCTCCCTGGGGGAGGCCAGCGAAAAGCGGTTCTACTTTGAGTGCCGGAAGCTCTTCGGGGCGGAAAAGTGAGCTGCGGCGCTCCCCCGGAGCGTCCCCGGGCACTGATCAGCGTGTACGACAAAACCGGGGTGTACGGGCTGGCAAGGGCACTGGCCGGGGCGGGCTGGGAGATTTTGTCCACCGGGGAAACCGCGGCGGCCCTGCGGGAGGCGGGAATCGCGGTGACCGACGTGAGCGCGGCGACGGGCTTTCCCGAATGCCTGGACGGGCGGGTGAAGACCCTGCATCCGGCTATCCACGGAGGCTTGCTGGCGCGGCGGGACAGGGCGGACCACCGGGAAACCTTGAAACGGCTGGGGATTGGGGCCATCGATCTAGTGTGCGTCAACCTGTATCCGTTCCGGGATAAGCTGGGGGAAAACCTCAATTTTGACGGTATGCTTGAGTTTATCGACATCGGCGGACCGGCGATGATCCGGGGGGCGGCGAAGAACTTCCGGGACGTGGTGGTGCTCACGGACAGCGCTGACTACGGAAGGGTTATCGCGGCGATCTGCGGGGACGGAACGCTGGACAACGAAGCGCTGGACGAAAATTTCCGGCAGGGTCTGGCGGCGAAGGTGTTCCGCCTCACCGCGGCCTACGATAGGGCCATCGCGGAGTATCTGGCGGGGGCTGGGGCGGAAGCGGGGAAGAAAACCTGCCCTGCCCTGTCCTGCCTGCCGCTGGGCGGTAATTTTCAGGCGCGGCCCCTGCGGTACGGTGAAAATCCGCACCAGAAGGCGGAATTCCGCGTCGACATCAGCTCCGGCGGCGTCTTCACGGCAATGAAGCAGCTTCAGGGCAAGGAGCTTTCGTACAATAATATACGGGACATCGACACGGCGGTAAAAATGCTTCGGCAGTGGGGACGAATGCCCCCGGACCGGATGAGGTCGCCGGTTTTTTGCACCGCGGTGAAGCATAATACCCCCTGCGGCGCGGCACTGGGGGACACCGCCATGACGGCCTATCGCCGGGCATGGGAATGTGACCCGCAGTCAGTCTTTGGGGGCATCCTGGGGATGAGCGCGGCGGTGGATGAGGAGACGGCGTGTCTCATGGCGGAGACCTTCCTGGAGGTGATCATCGCGCCGGGATATACCCAGGGGGCATTGAGAGTGTTTGGGGAGAAGAAAAACCTGCGGGTCCTGGAAGTGCCGCTGACCGAAAGGCCCGGTGAAGAACAGGAGGCGCTGTGGGTGGACGGGGGGTTTCTGACCCAGACCGGGGATCGGATTTTGGCGGAAAAGTGGGAAGTGGTGACTAGGGCGAAACCCGCGCCGGAGGATGAGTCGGACATGCGGTTTGGGATGCTGACGGTCATGTTCGCCAAATCCAACGCGGTGGTGGTGGTGCGGGATGGGATGGCGCTGGGGATAGGTGCGGGACAGACGTCGCGGATCTGGGCGGCGGAACAGGCTTTGAGCCGGGCAAAGGCGCGGGCGGAGGCGCTGTGGCCGGCGGCGGAAGCTTTCGGGAGTTTGCGGGGTTTCAGCCCTTTCAAAGGTGAACCTTACGATAAATCGCAAAATTCTACCTTACAAACTTGTCAAGCAGTCAGACAGGCTGCCCGGGTGCTGGTGAGCGATGCGTTTTTCCCGTTCCGGGACTGCGTGGACCGGGCAGCGGAGTACGGCATCCGGGCGATTTTGCAGCCCGGCGGGTCGCTGCGGGACCGGGAATCCATCGATGCGTGTGATGAGCACGGGATCGCCATGGTGCTCTCTGGAACACGGCATTTTAAACACTAGTCAGCAGTTCTCATTTATAAAGAATTTCTTACCGCGAAGTTGAATAAGTCGTATGGCGCAACGTAGCCCCTGCAAGGGGCGGAGTTTCCAGCGAAAAGGAAAGAAAAAAGTGGTTTTTACCCCTGAAAACTTCTTCGACTTCTTTGACTTGGCGGTTAAATTCCTTGTATTCTTTGTAAATGAGAATTGTTGGAATCCTAGGCGCACGACTTGACATGCCCCCGCCTCCCGTGCTATACTCCCCATGACCTTACAACAAACCATTGATATCCCGGCGGACCGCCGGGTGCATTTTGACTGGACGCTGCCGGAGACGACCCCCCTGGGCATGCGGAAGCGCAGATCACCATCACCTTTACTCTGGGCGTTGAAAAAAGTAGAGCCGGCCCCGGCGGGACTGGGAATGCTCACGTCGGAACAACTGAAAACCCTCGTGAGCGCCGAAGTGCCTGACCTGCACAGAGGCATTGATGTTCTGGAACGGAGGGAAGCGCTGCACTCCCTGGCATGGCAGTACGGAAAACCCCGCACGGAACATTCGCTGTTTAGGTACGCGGGCTGCCTCAAGGACAGCGGCGTTTTCGACGGGGATGCGATGGACATTCAAAAGGATATGCGCCGTGA
>JAITMZ010000136.1 GCA_031290725.1 Spirochaetaceae bacterium | reverse complement strand
TTTTTTGCCAAAAGGTTCAGGGGCACCATGGCGAATTGCAGCGTGGCGCCGCCCTGCAAAAAAAGCACCTTGTAGTTGTCGGGAATCCCCATGACCTTGCGGAAAAGCGCTTCCGTGTTGTGGATGATCTCCTCGTAGACCTTGCTGCGATGGCTCATCTCCATCACGCTCATCCCGGAACCGTGATAGTCAAAGAGCTCCGCGGCCGCCTGCTTGAGGACATCCTCGGGCAGCATGGACGGGCCGGCTGAAAAATTGTAAATTCTCGCCATAATACACCTCCCAGTGTAATAATAAAAAATAATGTGAAGGCATACTCTTTTGCTCAGTGCGCTTGCACTAATCGAACAAATCGGGTATACTATTTGTACACATTTCTCAGTATACCACAGATTTTGTGCGGCGTCAAGGGAAAGGTGAAAAAAATTTTATGGAGAAAAAATATGAAAAAGGTTTTGTTGATCCCCGATTCCTTCAAGGGTACCATGAGTTCCACGGAAATTTGCAGCATCATGGCATCGTCCATCCACAAATTCTATCCCGACGCCCAGGTGATCCCCATCCCCGTGGCGGACGGGGGCGAGGGCAGCGTGGATGCCTTTTTGAGCGCCGTGGGCGGCGTAAAAGAAAAAGTGACGGTGAAGGGGCCTTTCTTTGAGGATATCCCTTCGTTTTACGGCATCCTCAAGACTTCCGCGCCCACGCCCAAGACCGCGGTGATCGAGATGGCTTCCTGTGCGGGGCTTCCCCTGGTGGAGGGCCGGGCCGACCCGGAAAAGACCACCACCTATGGCGCGGGGCAGCTCATCCAGGCGGCATTGCAGGCGGGATGCACCCGCATCGTTATGGGCCTGGGGGGGAGCAGCACCAACGACGGGGGCTGCGGCGCGGCGGCTGCCCTGGGGGCTTCTTTTTTCGACAAGGCAGGCAAGATTTTTGTGCCCACCGGCGGCACCCTCAAGGACATCGCGAAGATCGACGTGTCCGGCGTGAATCCCGCCCTCAAGAAGGCGGAGCTGGTGAGCATGTGCGACATCGACAACCCGCTTTACGGCGATACCGGGGCGGCGCATATCTTCGGCCCCCAAAAGGGCGCTGACCCGGAGATGGTCAAGTCCCTGGACGCGGGGCTCGTCCATTTGGCGGAGGCGGTACAGCGGGATCTGGGCCTGGATTTGGCTTCCATGCCCGGGGCCGGGGCTGCCGGGGGCATGGGCTACGGCATGAAGGTTTTCCTGGGTTCCGCCTTGCAGATGGGCATCCAGACCGTCCTGGACACGGTGAAGTTCGATGACCTCCTGAAGGGCGCGGACATGGTTTTCTCCGGCGAGGGGAAGATCGACACCCAGAGTTTGCGGGGCAAGGTGGTGATCGGCATCGCCGGGCGCACCCAAAAGGCCGGGGTGCCCCTGATCGCCGTGGTGGGGGACATCGGCGACAACATCGACGCAGCCTATGGCCTGGGGGTGTCGGCGATTTTCAGCATCAACCGCGTGGCGGTGGAGTATCCCCAGGCAAGACTCCGGGCCAAGAGCGATTTGTCCCTCACCATGGACAACATTTTGCGGTTTTCCCGTCTTTTTTAGCCGTTTCCTGCGGCCAGCAGCCGAAGAGCCAGCGGGAAAAAAGTGCCGATGAGAGCCAGAACCAGGGCCGGCGCCAGGCTCAGCAGGTAGAACAGTATCCGTTTTTTTCTGCGGAAGCTCAACACCAGGATTTCGATAAAAAAGGCCGCCAGTACCAGCATGAGCAATATGCCCGTGGCGCCGGACAGAAGGAGAATCCACATCAGGTGGATGTCCAGGAAATGCCGAAAGTTGCCGTGAACGTAGAGCGCCAGAAGGGAAAACAGCCAAAGGGATAAAAAGAAGACTGCCCGCTCGGTTACGCGAAAGCACTCAGGATGTTCCGGGTCGTTTTGGGCGGAATTCTCTTGCACTTTTTCTTTTTTATCCATATAGTATATAGTATCATAATTACGTGAAGAGGGGAATATGAAAACACGAGGTTTTTGGTTTATTTTTTGGCTGCTTCTGCTGTGCTGCCTGGGGGCTGCCGGTTTTTTTGTGGGCTGGGTGCAATATGCCGTTCCCGCCGGACGGTACGGTGTACTGGAGACAAAAACCAACGGCGTGCTTCGGGAGACCTTTGCGGCCGGCAAGATCGACTGGCGCTGGCAGCGTTTGATTCCGAAAAATGCCGAAGTGCTGGTGTTTCCCGTCTTCTATACCGCCCAGGAAACCACGGTTTCGGGCATGCTTCCCTCGGGTGTACTGTACAGTTCCCTGTTTGCGAAAAGACCGGATTTCTCCTATTCTTTCACCATCGCCGGTACGGTGAAAATCCGACCGGAGAGTTTGCCGGCACTGGTGGAGCAGGGGCTGCGCACAGAGGAGGATATGTCTGCCCATGTGGCACAAAAAAACTCGGAGATCGCCTCGGCTGCGGCGTTGATTTTGCTTTCCGGGGAAACGCCCCTGGCGGATTTGCGCGCCGCCTTCGACACCCAGACGCTCCGGACAACGCTGGCACAGAATCCCGCATTTTCTACCCTGGAAATCGAATCCCTCACGGTGCGGGACATAAAGATGCCTGACCTGGAGATATACAATCAGGCAAAAGAATCATTCCAGGCCTATCGCCAGGAACTGGACCAGGCAATTCAGGCCGCCGCCAATTCCCAGGCCGCCGCCCTGATCCGAAACACCGCCGCCCTGGAACACCTGGATAAACTGGGGGCGCTTTTTGAAAAATATCCCCACTTACTGGACGTATTCAAAGGAAGCGGCGATATATCCGACATACTTAAGGAGCTTGGCACCGCTGAAATGTGACGATGATATGGTTTCGTAGGGGCAGAAAAACCAAAAACACACCATTTTTTGCTGCGAGTCCTACCTCCGCACCGGGGGAGGCGATTTTGTTGCTCAGGCTGTAGGCACCGTTCTGCCAGGGGAGGTCGGATATGTCCCAAAAAAGGCCTTGACCGTGAATTTTCGGCAGCCCGTCACTGCCCAGCCCGCCGGTGTCCGCCGTGCCGGTGCCGCAGATTTGATTTCGCCACGGATTCCGGGGGGCGTGGTACACCGAGACCGTGTCGTCCCCAGTCAGGCCGGCGATTTTCAGTGCCGCCGGATGTCTGCCGCCGATGCAATACCCCCCCTGTATCGCCCCCAGCCACAGATCCGGGCCAATGTCCGTGCCGAAGAGGTTCAAGATACCCGCCAGGTGGTCCGTGCGCCCGCCGTCGCCCCCCGCCAGGATCACCGGTTCATCCCCGCGCCGCATTTGGCGCGCCTTTTGTAGGGCGGCCTCCGTGTCGGTCAAATCCTTGTCGCACCGGTAGGTTTCGATGAGCTCCGGGGAATAACGGGAGCGAAAACCGTCGTCCGCCACGCTGTCAAAATCGCCGCAGATCCAGTCAGGGGTGAAGCGTGCATCAGGGTCCTCCGTGGGGGACCGGTTTTTGGCGTGGGTCTGGTATGCCTCTGCGGCGTGGAGTCCCGAATCTGCGGCAATCACGTATTGCGGCGCTCCGTAGGCTGTCCACAGGTGTTCCGTCTGCTCCGGCGCGGGGTATAAACCGCCGGTAAAAACCCAAATGCTCATTGGCTGCCTTCGTATTTTTTGTAGATGTTTTTTGCTATCCCCAGTAAATGTTCCCTGGTGTTTTCCCCCGGATCGTCCACCACCGTTTCCAGCAATTCCCGGAGGATGGCGCCTAGGACTTTACCCGCCGGTATGCCGGCGGCCACCAAATCGTTTCCGGATACGGCCAGGCTTTTTAAGTCCAGTACGGCCTTTTCACTCAGGACAATCGCGGCCCGCTCCTTCAGATCCAGAAGATTTGCCACCCAAGGGCCGGTTTGCAATGACGGGGCCACACCGCTCATACCGTAAGTATCCGCCCGGCGCAGATCGAAGATATCCTCCAGGGCTTCCGGTGTGACCCGCCGGACAAAGCGCCTCACCGCAGCGTCGGTCCAGGAGGGTTCGTAAAAAAACATGTGCTCCGCCACCAGATGCGAGACCGCATCCGCCAGATGATTGGGGAACCGGAGACGGGTGAGAATTTTTGCGCAGAGTTCGGCGGAAACCTTTTCGTGGTTGTAAAAGGTGATTACCGGCTGTACCGCGCCGTCCCCGCCGGTCCGCTCAGAGACCGCCCGAACCGCAGGCTTTCCCACGTCGTGGAACAGCGCCGCCAGCCGCACGGTGAGCTTTTCCCGGGGTGCCCCGTCGCAGGCGAAAAACAGGTGGTCCAGCACATCAAACCGGTGATATCCCCGGATGTCCTGCTGGGTGATTCCCCGGCACGCGGTGAGTTCCGGGATCAACAGGGCCAAAACGCCGGTTTCTTCCAGCAGCTTCAGCGCCGTCGAGGGGGTGTCGGCGGCGAGCATTTTGGTGAATTCATCCCGGAAGCGTTCAACGGAAACCAGGCGCGTTTTTTCCAGACCCTTCGGGATGGCCGCCAGGGTATTTTTTTCAATGCCAAACCCCAATGTGGCGGAAAAGCGGATGGCCCGCACCGGTCGAAGCCCGTCCTCGTCAAAGCGCCGGAACGGATCCCCTACGGTGCGGACTGTCTTTTTTGCCAGGTCTTCCCGGCCGCCGAAGGGGTCAATCACTTCTCCCGTGTCCAGG
>JAITMZ010000056.1 GCA_031290725.1 Spirochaetaceae bacterium | reverse complement strand
AGCGTGGGGGTGAAAACATGAGGAAAGGGGGAAACAAAATGATTGGTAAAACCATGAGGCAAGGCGAGATGATTTTACAAAGCAGATTAAGCAGGGGAAAACCAATCCCGATGAGCAAGGTTTTGGAACTCACCGGATATACGCGCGGGTATATTTACCAGCTTGTGCATTACAACAAGATACCGTGCCACAAACCGACCGGGAAGCGCGGAAGGATACACTTTTTTGAAACCGAGATTTTGGATTTTTTATATCGTGGAAAACAAGCCACTGATTATGAAGTTTCTGAAAAGGCGGACGCTATTTTGAATGAACGGAGGAAAATATGAATTTAACGAGATTGTATGACAAGGCGGGGGAGAAATCATTATGATTACATCCCTATGGTGCGGTACCTAAACTATCAGAAATTTCTCCCAAAGTTAGTCCATTCATATTTTTATATTCTACTCTTGCGTATTTGGCTTTTTGGGCGGCCTGCCCCTGCCCAGCACATTGCGGATGGCATCTATTGCGGACTCATCGTATATGGCTTCTTTTGTTTTGGGCTTTATACCTGCTCTTAATAGCCGTTGCTTTGCAGTGATGTATGAGATACCCAATTTTTCTGCAATTTTTGTGATTGTTATTCCATTCATCTTTTCTATATATCGGAAAGTATAACAAAAACAATAGTATTTTTCAAGATATAATACAAACGTATAGTAGTTTTTCAAAAAAATTAAAAATTTATCTAAAAAATACATTTTTTTCTAATAAAATATATTTTGTACAATACAATTAAAGTATCAAGAACGCACGGCTACCCCCTGTGCAGATTGAGAGACGTTTTTATCAGTCTCCTGCTAGGGTAGTAGTGGAAGACTGGTAAAAACGTTTTTTTATGATGGCAAAGCAAGGCGTACACTGTCGGCGTGGCGTTTGATGTTGCCTGGTTACTTCGCACAGAAAAATCCTTGCGTTGCAATGAAGGGCGAAGCCATGACCAAGAGGCTAGTGGATGGAGGAAAGAAAATGAGAAAGTGTGACAAATGCGGGCGCAGGTATGAAGAAAAAATTTTTGGCAACACCTGAGATGGTTGCGGGAAAAATTTATGCGGGTTTTGCGAAAATGAGTTTATCCTTGTGGACAGCGTGGACTTTTGCGAGAAGTGCTACGAGGACAACACGGTGGTCCGCGAGTGCTGAGGCGAGCAGTCTTTGGAGCATCACATAACCGATTGCCCCTGCGGGAAGCGGATATGCGGTACCTGCGAGCGTGATGAGTGCGGGTCGTGCGGGGAAAATCCGGCGAGCGGGATTGCAACGCCGGGGATGGCGATGGCGGGCAGTATTCGGGCTGATGGGCCTGGCGACGTAGGGGGAGGGGGATATGAGCGAAATCAGATTATTAACGGCAGACGAGATAGAGTGCCGTGTGCAGATATTGCAGCCCAATGGGTATTGGGCGGGAATTGTATACGGCTCCCTTTTATTTGGTTACAACTTGCCCAAGGGGAAATGGAAACAATAAATGCCTTCGATGTGGGCAATATCCTTTGTTTTAAACATATCGAGTATATTCGCGTTTTTTTTCTGGATGATTCCGAGATAGCGGAAATACTTTTTCTCATATTTATCGCCCGCCCCAAAAGGGGCATCGAATTCGTTGGAGAATGCTTTCTTGACCATAAAAATAGGTATATACTGCAATTAAAAAAAGTAAAGTGGTTGTAGACACAGTATAGATATAATTTGTAAATTTTATATAAACGAATATATTCTTATATAATATATCGTTAGCAAACTCTATGGCCGGTCGCATCTACCGGTACGAAGGGGTGGGGCAACCGGCGATTCTCTAATCCCTGTTCCACACCACGGGGACATCGGCGAAGCGCTGGGTCTTGCCCTGGACGGCCACGGTGCGTTTGGTGCCGGACATGCGAGCGGGATTGTCCATCTGGAAGCGCCACAGGATAGGCGGCGGGTTGGCCTGGGCCACCAGGAGAGCGCTGTCCCGGGGCATCTCCGGGAAAAAAGATGCGTTTGCCTTGCTCATTTGGGTGATCACCACCGAAGCGCCGTCGATCTGCACCGACACGTTCATGGTGGCGCCGTTTTTGAATATCACAAAGCCCCGGCCGCCCCGCAGGATGATGATCTTGTCCGTGAGGAGTTCGCCGTGCCAGGATCCTGCCAAGGACTCCAGCGTGGGCGCCAGACCGCCGGGGCTGTCGAGGGTCTCCTGGAAAGCCACGTCCGGAGTGACGCTTGCATCGGATCCTGCCTGGGATTCCAGGGATTGTAGCACTGCCTGCAGGGAGGAGCGGGCATCGGTGAGAACCTTGTAGTAGGTGTCGTAGTGGTTGGAGACGGCGGCCTCAGTTTTACGGGCCGGAACTTTGGCGTGGAGAGTGCATTGCCAGCCCGCGCCGCTCTGGGAGATCTCGGGGTAGAACAGGATCACGTCCCGGTCTCCGGAGGAGGCGAACACGGCGTCACTGTAGGCAATGCCCCGGCTGTCGATTATCGTGTAGCCGTCCAGGGACATGAGCTGGGTGAAGAACAGATCCTGGGCCATGTTCACCACATCGGTGTCCTGGGTGTCGGTGACGGCGCCGTAGACCTCCAGGGTTTTGGGGAGGGGACGGGTTTCTTCCGGCGGTCCGGCGGACTGGGCGGCCAGCGCGGTGAGCAACGCCAGGAAGAGGATGCCGCAAATTCCCAGGACTTTCCGCATCATATCCTTTGCCCCCGCTCCTTGAAATCCCGCTGCATTTCCCGCCGCAGGTCCCGGTCACGGATCTCCGAGCGCTTGTCGAACTGCTTCTTGCCCCGGCACACTCCCAGCAGTATCTTCACCCGGCCATCCTTCAGGTAAAACTCCAGGGGGATCAGGGTCATCCCTTTTTCGTCCACCTTCCGGGTCAGACGCTTGATTTCCGCGCGGTGCAGGAGCAGCTTCCGGGGCCGGTCCGGGTCATGGTTGAACACCGATGAGCAGGGATTTTCGTTGATGTGCAAACCCCGAACCCACACTTCACCCTGCTTGACCTCCCCAAAGGCATCGGGAAAGGACAGGAAGCCCGCTTTCACAGACTTCACCTCCGACCCCGCAAGCACGATACCACATTCCACAGATTCCTCCACGGAATAATTGAAGTGAGCCTTTCTGTTCTGTGCAATGCGTTTAATCCCGACCATAGGACATAGTATAGCACAGGTGGGGCGCGTGTGTCAAGTGGCGGTGCGCCGGGGCAGCAATTCGCAATTCAACCGCAAAGTCGAAAAAGTTGAAGAAGTTTTTAGGGGTAAACCACTACTTTTTCCTCTCCTTATTTGACTTTTTCGACTTCACGGTAAAATTTCTTCTCGAATTGCAAATTACTGCGCCGGGGATTCCGCGCCTACCATAGGCGCTGCCTGCACCAGCTCCTTTGTAAAGAGATAAAAAAGAGTTAAATCTCGGTTAAATCTTGACAAACCGCTGGACATTTCCACCGGAAAGCGGTATAATAAACTATAGGAGTATATTATGACAACACGAGACTTCAGGCAATGGCTGTCGAGGATACAAATTTCCGGCGGAGTGATCACGGCGCTGGTACTCATCATTGCGGTGGCGGCGCTGGGCCTTACGGGGTTCTATTTTGTGGACGCGACGTCCCAGGCGGTGGTTACCCGGTTCGGCAAGTACAGCGAGACCGTGGGGCCGGGACTGCACTTCAAGATTCCCTTCGGTATCGATCGGAGTTACGTGGTGCCGATTAAGGTGGTACAAACCGAGCAATTCGGGTTCCGTACGGTACAGCCGGGGGTGGCCAACCAGTATCGGAACGACATCACCCGGGAGAGCACCATGCTCACCGGAGACCTGAATATCGTGGACGTGGAGTGGATCATCCAGTACCGCATTGTGGATCCCACGGCGTGGCTGTTCAACGTGGCGGACCGGGAAAAGACCATCCGGGATATTTCTCAGTCGGTGGTGAATATGCTGGTGGGTGACCGGGCCATTCTGGATGTGATGCGCCTGGAGCGGGGCCCCATCGAGGTGGCGGCCATCGAGATGATGAACGATAATTTTCGGCAGCTCGGTCTGGGGATCAGTGTGCTCACGGTGCAGTTGCAGAACATCGTGCCCCCTGCGGGGGTGCAGGCCGCTTTCGAGGATGTGAACAAATCCACCCAGGACATGGAGCGCCTTACCAACGAAGGTCAGGAAGCGTACAACGCCCAGATACCCCGGGCACAGGGTGAAGCGCTTCGGTTGATACAGCAGGCCAACGGCTATGCCACGGAGCGCATCAACCGGGCTCGGGGTGATGCGGCGCGGTTCAACTCGGTCTACGAGGAATACCGCCGGGCGCCGCAGATTACCCGGGAGCGGCTGTACCTGGAGACTATGGAGACCATCTTCGCTGCAAACCAGGGTCAAGTATTGCTGGACGGTCAATTGCGGAACGTCCTGCCCATACAGAACATTACATCGCCGTCCACAGGGGCGGTTACAGGAGGCGCACAATGAGCAGATTCACCAAAAATCAAAGAATAGTGATCACCATCTGGAGCATCATCGCGGCGCTGATGCTTCTGATTGTTGCGGGACAGGCCGTCGGTCCCTTCTATATCATCAATGAAGGCACCCAGGCGGTGGTGACCCGATTTGGCGCCATCGTGGACATCCGTACCCAGGCGGGGATCTATTTTAAGGTGCCCTTCGTGGACAGGATCACCACGTACTCCAAGCGCATCCTATCGCTGGACGGCGACCCCAAACCCGCGCCCACCAAGGAGAATCAGTTCATTACCGTGG
>JAITMZ010000052.1 GCA_031290725.1 Spirochaetaceae bacterium | reverse complement strand
GGGCACTATCGCCGGTTCCTATGTACTGAGCGGTACGGTCAAGCGGAGCGCCAGCGTTCATCTTATCAGGGACAATATCGTTATTCACACCGGGAAAATTTCTTCGCTCAGGCGTTTCAAGGACGACGCGCGGGAAGTGGCCACAGGTTACGAGTGCGGCGTGGGGATTGACCAGTGGCAGGACATCCAGGTGGGGGACCAGCTTGAGGTGATCGAGTTCGTACAAGTCGCCCGGCACCTGGGCGACACGGCGGCCCCCGCAACAGAGAAACCGGCGGCCGCCAAAACCGACGCAGGATAAGGGACACGCTGAAAAACGGTATCAGGGCACATCTAAAAACCCCGGTTGGGGTTTCAGATGTGCTTTATGTCCGTGTGTTAAATTTCTTTAAATCAGCGGCCCCTTGACCTTCCATCTGCGCCAGGATCGCCGCCAGCAGCTCGTTGTATTCCGTGAAGGTCGGCACGTCGGAATTATCGGCGATGATTTGCTCCGGCGCCCGGAACAGGAATCCTGCGTCCGCTCCGTGGATCATCGCCAGGTCGTTGAATGAATCCCCCGCGGCGATTGTCCGAAAGCCGATGGATTGCAGCGCCTTCACCGTGTTCAGCTTGCCGTTTTGCTGCCGGAGCCGGTAGCCGGAAATCATGCCGTCGCCGGCTATTTCCAGAGAATTGCAAAAAATCGTGGGCATTCCCAGTTTTTTCATCAACGGCAAGGCAAACTGGGTAAAAGTGTCCGACAGTATGATTGTCTGACAAAACAGGCGAAGTTCGTCCAAAAATTCCCGCGCTCCGGGCAGAGGGTCGATTTTGCCAATAGTAGCCTGCACGTCCCGCAGGCCCAGTTTGTGTTCCCGCAGGATGGCGATGCGCCGTTTCATCAGCGCGTCATAGTCCGGCATATCACGGGTGGTGAGACGCAATTCGCGTATTTTTGTTTCCTCCGCGAAGGCGATCCAGACTTCCGGCACCAAAACACCTTCCAAATCAAGGCAAGTCACATACATATCATTTTCCTCCTATAATATGGTTAATATGGTTATCAGGCGGCGCGTCCTTTTCAGGCGCCGCCTGCCGTTCAGCCAGGGAATGCTCCGCCCCCAAAATGCGCTGGAATTCCGTCTCCTCGATAGTCTCTTTTTCCAGAAGCCGCGCGGCGATGTAATCCAGGAGCTGGCGTTTGCTCTCCAACAGGGCGATGACCACCTGGTAGCGCTCCTGCATACGGGCGGCAATCTGGTCGTCGATATACTGCTGGGTGGCCTCGGAGTATTCCCGCACCAAGGTGGGGTCCTGTCCGCCGCCGTACCCCGCGCCCCGTTTGGACAGGGCCACATTTTTGAATCGCTCGCTCATGCCGAACTCGGTGATCATGTGACGCACGATGTCCGTGGCCCGCTGTATGTCGTTCCCCGCACCGGTGCTGATCTTGCCGAAGACGATTTGTTCCGCTGCCCGTCCTCCCAGAAGAACGTCCACCTCACCAAAAAGCTCGTCGCTGGTACGGAGGTATCGGTCTTCCTCGGGCATTTGCAGCGTGTATCCCAGAGCGGAGATTCCCCGGGGGATGATGCTGATCTTGTGCACCTTGTCGGCACCGGCGGTATTGGCCGCCACCAGCGCATGACCCGTCTCGTGGAAGGCCACGATTCTACGTTCTTCTTCTTTAATCACCCGTGTCTTTTTTTGCAATCCCGCGATGGCCTTTTCCACCGCCTCGTCCAGATCTTGCATGCCCACGGTTTTTCTGCCCCCCCGTACCGCCAGCAGGGCCGCCTCGTTGATCACGTTGGCCAGGTCGGCACCGGCGAAACCGCTGGTGGTGCGGGCGATGGACGTGAGGTCCACCTCGCTGCCTAGTTTCACGTTTTTCGAGTGGATCTTCAGAATCGCTTCCCGGCCCTTCACATCGGGCTTATCCACCACCACCTGCCGGTCAAACCGTCCGGGCCTAAGGAGCGCGTGGTCCAGCACGTCAGGTCGGTTGGTGGCGGCCAGGACGATAAGGCCCTTCTCGTTGTCGAATCCGTCCATCTCCACCAAAAGCTGGTTCAGGGTCTGCTCCCGCTCGTCGTTGCTGGCAAAATTGCTCACCCGGCTCTTGCCGATGGCGTCCAGCTCATCGATGAAGATGATACACGGCGATTTGTCCCGGGCCTTCTGAAACAGGTCGCGCACCCGGCTCGCCCCCACGCCTACGAACATTTCCACAAAATCGCTTCCGGAAATACGGAAAAAAGACACCCCCGCCTCGCCTGCCACGGCGCGTGCCAAAAGGGTTTTGCCGGTACCGGGGGGGCCCACCAGCAGCACACCCTTGGGGATACGCCCTCCGATTTCGATATACTTCTGCGGGGACTTCAAAAAATCCACCACCTCCACCAGCTCTTCCTTGGCTTCATCCACCCCGGCCACATCATCGAAGCGGGTTTTCACCTGCCCTTCCTCGATGGCCCCAGCTTTTGAGTGGCCAGGCAAAATACCGCTCATCATGCCGCCCCCCATCCGGCGGAATAAAAAGAAATACATAGCCAGAAACCCGACGGGGAAAATCAGGTTCATAATCAACTGCAAAAAAACGCTGTTCTGTTTCACCACAAAGCGGTATTCCACGCCCTTTGAATCCAGTAATTCCAGAAAGCGGTCGCTTAAAACCCCCACGGTGCGGTATTCGCTCCGGGAACTGGCGGGGGTGCTGAACACACCCAGTCCGGCACTACCCGTGCGGCCACCGGACGGCATGACCGATCCATAGCCCACAAAATAGACTTCCCCCAGCTCCACCGCCAGGATCTGGCCGTTCTGTATCATGCCCCGAAATTGGGAAAACTCGATTAAGTTCTCCGGCTTTCGGGCAAACAGCGAATTCAGAGCGATGGTCACCCCCACAACGATCAACAGGATTCCCCACAAGGGCAGAGCGGGTTTTTTATCCCCACCGCCGCCGGTACCCGGTCCCGGATCAAGTTTAAAAAAATCATAAGGATCCGAACTTTTTCGTTTCTGACCCTTATTGTCGTCTTTTTTCATTAAATTCCTCAAAAAAAAGTATACGATAAAAAAGAAATTTGTGCAACACCACTTGACATTTCTGTTGCTTTTCGTGTATTATAATGTAGTATTGCCTTGGAGCGGTGGCCGAGCGGTCGAAGGCAACGGTTTGCTAAACCGTCGTACCCCTAAAGGGTACCGGGGGTTCGAATCCCCCCTGCTCCGAACAAGGTGACGGGTGGGTATTAAAAAAGAGACTATAGCTCAGATGGATAGAGCATCAGATTGCGGATCTGAAGGTCGCACGTTCGAATCGTGTTAGTCTCAGGCTATTTTGGAAAGATGCGAGAGCGGTTGAATCGGGCGGTCTCGAAAACCGTTAATCCCGTAAGGGGTTCGGGGGTTCGAATCCCCCTCTTTCCGAACTGAAGTGAGGATTCGACTGGAAAGATGACCGAGCGGTCGAAGGTGCACGATTGGAAATCGTGTGTACCCGAAAGGTACCGGGGGTTCGAATCCCCCTCTTTCCGCTTCCAAGGCGCTATGCAAGGGCTCCTTTCAA
>JAITMZ010000006.1 GCA_031290725.1 Spirochaetaceae bacterium | reverse complement strand
AGGGGCCTACACCGCCCTTATGTACCGTGGCGCCACAGTCACAGGGGTTCGGGAAGGCAGCCGGATTATCACCACCCCCCTGCTGGATTCCTATAAAGCGTCACTCAAAAACCGCATGGCGGATTCTTCCCCATATAGCCGCGAATCGCGCCTTTTCTTGGATTCGGGAAACCGGTTTGCGCCGTTTGTTGAGGATTTTCTGCGCTGGTATTTGTCCGCCCTGGAGCACAATTTAAAAAAAAATGCTCCTCAAGAGATAGACTCCGGTATTTTGGCGTCCTGTCTGCCTTTAGCCGCCTGGGCGAATAAAAAAAATCCTGGAAAATTCCATTTGTTTTCCATATTGAAACTTGCATATAATCTTACAGAACGGTATACTGCACAATATGAAGGCGACAACGATTAGAAACCTATCTGCAGCCTTGGTCTGTATTTTTGTCTTTGCGCTTCTTATCCTGGTAGGCGGTATTTTGTATTATTACCGGACTGGGTTTGAAAATGCCCAAAATATAGTCGAATCCTTTTCTATATCTGAACCAGATTTTAATGGTTTTGATGTGTCCTTGGGTTTGCCGGAACAATTCATCCGAAAACTGGATGAATTGTTGTCTTTGAATGAGAATATCGGCGGCGTTTCTGTCGCCGTTGATAATAAACTGGTGTATGCCAAGCCGATTCCCAGTCAGTTTTTTGTGCTCAATGGCGGCGGAGAGCCTGCCATCACCGCCCGGCCGCCGCTGGTCAGGCTTTTTACTTCCCAGTATAACACCGGAACAGGTTCTTCAGTTGTTATCTCCGCCGCGATTTATATCGCTAATCCGGCGGCCATCGTAAAATCCGCATGGATTGCCCTGGTCATGATTGCGACAGCTACTATTGCCGCAATCATTCTTATTCTGTATATAAAAAAACATCCCATGCGGGAAATTCAGGAAAAGACAGCGGAAAATGAAGATATGCCAGAGTCCGATGCTGATGATCCGGAAGTTTTGGGGGAAATCGAAACCAGTGTTGAATCTGATACATCGTACCTGGAAAAAACCAATGCGGTTTTTGAAAAAGTATTTGACCAAGAACCGAACGACGGAGAAGAATCGCGGCGCTCCGATTTTTATGCTCCTGAAACTGGATTTATGCGCGAGGCTTTTATCGAACGGGTGCTTGACCCGGCCTTGATTTATGCGGCGTCACATAACGAAGACGCTGCCCTCATCATTATTCGTATTCCTGGGCTTGGCCGGAACAGCCGTGCGGCTGTGGAGATTTGCGAATGCATTCTTGAACAGTTCGGTTCAAAGGAGCGTATTTTTGAATACCAAACCGACGGCTTTGCGGTGATTATGCAGAATACCGGTGCCGGCGCTGCACTGGGGGAAGCGGAAACGCTGTTTCTTAACCTTACTGAAAAAACAAGCGCCTTGGAACCCGTTCCGGTGATAGGCATCGGTATTTCAACAAAAACCTTCCGTACCGCCGTCACGGCGGCCAGATTGGTAACCGAGGCGCAGCAAGCAGCTTCACGGGCGCTGGAAAATCCGGATACGCCGATTGTGGCGCTCAAAATCAATCCCGAAAAATACCAGGAATATATGAAACAAAACGGGAATCAGTAAGTTGTTTATAGACTTTGTTTCATAAAAAACCGCGAAGTTATAGAAGTCAATACGCTTCAGCTTCTTTCTTTTGACCTCTTCGACTTCGCGGTTACCTTTTGCCTAGATAATATTCTTTAATACAATGGTCTTTACTCGGGTCACTTCGTTAAAGGTGGACAGCACTCCTTCTGTGCCGATACCCGAATACTTGTAGCCCCCAAAGGGCATCTCAAAGCTGCGGAAGAAGCTAGCGCCATTAATCACCACCCCGCCGCACTCAAGCTGGGACGCCACCTTCCAGGCGGTCTTGGAGTCGGCGCTGAAAATGCAGCCGCACAGGCCGAACTTGGAAGCGTTAGCAATCTCCACCGCCTCATCCAAGGTCTCAAAGCCGATAACCGGCACCACGGGGCCAAAAATCTCCATATCTATAGCCACGCCGGCGGTCTTGGGCACATCCACAATGACTGTGGGTTCATAAAACGCGCCTGACCGCTTGCCCCCCAGGATAATTTCGCCCCCCTGCTTGACCGTCAGGTTCACCTGGCGCTCCACCTCGATGGCCGCTTTCTCGCTGATAAGACAGCCAAGCTGCGTGGCGTCATCCGCCGGGTCGCCCAGCTTGATTTTCTTGATGCGGGCCACCGCTTTTTCCGCAAAAGCCGCCTTCAGGCTGTTATGGACTATAAAGCGCTTTGACGCGCAACACACCTGGCCGGTGTTGTACATGCGGCCCCAAATCATCTCCTCCACCGCCAAATCCACGTCCGCATCCTTCCATACGATGAAGGCGTCGTTACCGCCCAGTTCCAGACTCACATGAGCCAGGTGGTTCGCCGCATTCTTGTAGGTCTCGATGCCCACCTCGGTGGAGCCGGTAAAGGTGATGCCGTGCACGTCCTGGTTCTGACAGAGCCAGTTGCCCACCGTGGAACCCCGGCCGGTAACGATTTCGATGGCTCCATCGGTGACTCCCGCCTTGGCCAGCAGGGCCGTCAGCTTACACAGGGTGAGCGGGTTGTCCGTGGAAGGTTTCACGATAGCTGCGTTGCCCGCCAGGAGGGTGGGCGCGACTTTTTGGTCAAAGAGGTCGCAGGGGAAATTGAAGGGAATCACGCAGGCTACCACCCCCAGGGGTTCCCTGGTAGTGATGAGCACATGGTGTTCCTGGTTTTTCTCCATCCCCGCGGGAATTACCTCGCCGTAGAGGTGCTTGGCCTTCTCAACAAAACCCTTGAAGGAGATGGGGATATTGGCGATTTCACCCCGGGCCTCGGTGATAGGCTTGCCCGTCTCGTTGGAAAGGGTACGGGCCAGGTCTTCCTTATTTTCCTCCACCAGGGCCACGAACTTGAGCAGAATGTCTCCCTTTTCGTGGACGGGCACCTGGGCCCACTTTTTTTGTCCCGCCTTGGCCTTTTCCACCGCCAGCTTTATGTCCGTCTGGGTGGCCGCCGGCACCGTATCAATCACCTTGCCGGTGGCCGGATTGAGTACATCGATGGTAGCGCCGTCGCTGGCGCCCACCGCTTTCCCGTCAATAATCATTTGCATAGATACCGTCTCCTTTTACTTGGCAAACCCTGTGTAGGACAGCATAAGTCCGCCGGTGGTATTGCTGCCGTCATCCTCGTAGCCGTATTCGCCGAAGGTGAATTCCATAATGAAGGGAACGTCCCCCGCCGCTTTTTTAACACCTTTGGCCAGTTCCTCGATCCGGTC
>JAITMZ010000003.1 GCA_031290725.1 Spirochaetaceae bacterium | reverse complement strand
GCTGTCCAGAGCCATCAATGCCGCCAGCGCGTCTTCTTCGGCAGTCCACCGCACCGGGCGCACCAGGTGAAGCACGGCGTTCCGCTTGATCTCCGCGCCGCTTACCGCCCGAGCGCCGGTGACGTTGGAAAAAAATGGAATCGATGGGTCGTGGAAGTCCACACGGGTGATCACCGAGGCAAACTCATCGGCAGCCTCCTGCATCAGGGGCGAATGATATGGCCCGGCCACCGCCAGGGACAATACCCGCCGCGCCCCCGCTTCTTTGAAAGCCGCCACGGCCTTGACAAGCCCCGCCGCCGTACCGGACACCACGGTCTGCCGGGAGGAATTGAAGTTCGCCCCATAAACGTCGCCGCATTGACCGACGATTTGCTCCACGATCTCCGGAGCCAGACCGATCACCGCCGCCATTCCGGGCTTTGTACCCACACCCGCCGTACCCACCGCATGAGACCGGGATGCGATGGCTTCACACACCCGCTGCATGATTTTCCCCCGGTCCCGCACCACCCGGGCCGTATCCGCCAACGACAGCACCCCAGCCATGTACATGGCCGGAAATTCCCCCAGGCTGAATCCCGCCGCCGCCGACGGAACCACCCCGCGCTCCCCCAGGAACACCGCCGCCAGGAGGGACGCCGCTAAAATCGCCGGCTGGCACCGGTCGCTCCGGGCCAGTTCCGCCTCGTCGGTATTCCACAACAGCGCTTCCAGGTCTTCACCCATGGCCTTCGAGAGATTGGCCAGACAATCCTTTGCTGCGGCGGACTGCTCCCACAGATCCTTTGCCATGCCTGAAAATTGGGCACCTTGACCGGGAAATAAAAATGCGTATTTTTTCATCGGTGTTATTCCGCGAATTTGACGGTACCTTTAACGGTCAGAATGCCTTCTTCATATTTTGCTTGCAGTACCCCCGCGTATTTCCGGAAGGCATTCGATGCGGCTGTATCGGGAACCAGATCGATTTTTGACCAATCCAGGGAACTCATCTTTTCCGGATCGACACCGCTCTTGACGTATTGGGGTTTCAACAAATGCTTCTCCCCCACCGTATCGGTCAGCGACCCCGCCATCTTGCAGGAATCTGCCAGATTTATCCGCCCCCTCTTGTCCGTGACGATTTCATAGGCAGTACCCCGATGAACGAATCGGATAGTCAAGGCGCTGCCGTCCGCCACAATCCGCAGGTCATCGTTCATAACCGTCTCATAGGGAGCTACCGCAAAGAGGAGCAGCCCCCGCAGCCCCAGGGGAAAAGCAGGCCGCCCATCCACATTGCCCGAATCGTAGACTACGGTGTTTAATTCACGGGTAGATTGCAGCTTGCTCGCGCCGGAGATGACGTCAAAATTATCACTGTACCGCCGTCCCTCACCGGACCAGATAAAATAATCTTTCCCAGTCTCACTCTTGAGGACATTGAAACGCATATTGATCGAAGCCTTCTGTGCCCACAGAACGGAAACCGAAGAGAATACAAGAACCAACAACAAAAATTGTTTTTTGTTTCCCATGCGAGGACCTCTTAAAAATGCAAACCAAAAGGCTCAGGTGACCGTTTTAACGCCGTATCGCTTGTTGAACCGTTCGATGCGTCCTGCGGTGTCCACCAGTTTTTGCTTGCCCGTAAAGAACGGATGGCAGGCCGAACAGATTTCCACATGGATGTTCTTCGCCGTCGAACGGGTCTCAAAGGTATTGCCACACACACAGGTAATCGTGGCGGGCTGATATGCGGGATGTATACCTTCCTTCATGTCTATCTCCTTCATACAAAATTATTCCCCTTCCAGCGTATTCATGGAACGCAGGAACGCTTCATTATCCTTTGTTTTTCGCATTTTGTCAAGCAGAAATTCGATAATTTCCGCATCATCCTGCGGATTTATTACCTTCCGCAGTATCCACACCTTCTGGAGTTCCGCTTCCGTGAGGAGCAGTTCTTCCTTTCGGGTACCGGATTTTTTGATGTTGATCGCCGGGAACAATCTCCGTTCCGCCAGTTTGCGGTCCAGGTTGATTTCCATGTTGCCGGTACCCTTGAATTCTTCAAAGATCACCTCGTCCATACGGCTGCCGGTTTCAATGAGGGCGGTGGAGATGATGGTGAGGCTGCCCCCCTCTTCCACGTTGCGCGCCGCGCCGAAAAAACGCTTCGGCTTGTGGAGGGCGTTTGAATCGACGCCGCCCGAAAGCACCTTGCCGGAGGTGGGTACGGTCTGGTTGTACGCCCGGGCCAGGCGCGTAATGGAATCCAAGAATATCACCACGTCCCGCTTGTGTTCCACCAGGCGTTTGGCTTTTTCCAGCACCATTTCCGCTACCTGCACGTGCCGCGTGGCCTGCTCGTCAAAGGTGGACGAAATCACTTCCGCGTGAATCGAGCGCTCCATGTCGGTTACTTCCTCGGGACGCTCGTCGATGAGCAGCACTATCAGGTAAACCTCCGGGTGGTTTTTGGTGATGGCGTTGGCGATTTTTTGCATCAGGATGGTCTTGCCGGCCTTAGGGGGCGACACGATCAACGCCCGCTGTCCCTTGCCGATGGGACAGAAGAGGTTCATTATCCGCGTGGACATTTCCGCCGGGTCGTATTCGAGATCCAGCTTTGTGTCCGGATACAGGGGGGTCAGGTTGTCAAAGGGGATCCGGGTTTGGGCTATCTTGGTGTCGTCGTAGTTCACCGTTTCGATGCGGAGGAGCGAAAAGAACCGTTCCCCTTCCTTTGGCGACCGGATTTGCCCGTAAATGGTGTCGCCGGTCTTGAGGTTGAACAGCCGAATCTGGCTGGGCGACACGTAAATATCGTCCGAGTTGGGCAGATAGCTGTTCTGGGGTGAGCGAATAAACCCATAGCCGTCAGGCAGAATCTCCAGCGCCCCCGACCCAAAGGTAATTCCCCCGTGGTCGGTGTGGGTCTTCAGGACGGCGAAGATCAGCTCCTGTTTTTTCATGGACACCAGATCATCGTGGGGCACTCCGTACTGAAAAGCCATATCCCGAATCTCGTGCATGCCCATGAGGGTCAGGTCGTTGATGATCAGGTGCCGCTTTGGCACGCCGCCGTTTTGCCCAGGCTGCTGGAACTCGCTTCCCTGGCCGTGGCTGTAGATCCCACCCGTTTCCTGGCTGCCGGCCGCAAATTCCGCCCCGTTTGGCTGGCCCACCGGCACTTCAACGGGACGCACCGCCCCCTCGTCCGCCCGGCTGTTCATCGCCGCCAGCTCTTCCGGCGGAATCGCCGGTTCCCTGGTGTTTTTCCGCCCCACCACCGACCGGGCCGTGCGGACAACCCGCGCCGTTCGTCTTACGTGGGGAGTTCCCCCCTGCGACTGATTTGCGTAATCAACGTCTGAATTTTGTATCATTATGCTCTCCCATTGGTTTCATTTTTTTATTTTCCTGGACACCTCAAAAAACCTGGCTGATTTTTCAAGGCGCTCCGCATTTGTATATCGCAAATGTAATAATTGCATACGCAATTATATTTTTAACCGAAACACCCCAAACCTGAAGTTTTAGGAGTGTCCGTCCTTTCTGCCCGATTCCCCGGCGATTGTCTGCTTGTACTCCCCGGGATCCAGGGCGAAAATATCCGGCGGAACCTCGGCGGTGCGCTCCAACATGGTCACCTGGCCGTGAAAATCCACGTTATCGGCGATCCTGAGGCGCGATGTCGTCAAATCGCCGACAATTTTACAGCCGCTCCGCATTTCGACCCGGTCCGGCGCCTGGATGTTTCCATTTACCTGCCCGGACACCACGATTGATTTTGTGGTGATGGAATCTACCGAACAAGAGGCGGTCTTGGCGATTTCCAAATTTCCACCGGAACGGATTATCCCCTTGAAGGCACCGCCGATAACCAGATTATCCGTAAAATCAAGTTCCCCGGAAAATTCAGTTTCGGTTCCAAAAACCGTCACGTTTCCGGTTTTCACATCAACTGTCTCTGCCATCTTTCTTCCTTATTATACTCAAAAAAACTCCCCAAAACAAGCCTCCCAAGGCGACCGACACAAAAAGAATGCCCACGTAATCGCCCCACCGGGTATATACGGTCCTTTTCGCCCCGCGCCCCGCTCCCCGCACCGGTACGGCCACATTCAGGTACACCGGCACAAAGGGTTCAGCCATGGCGATCACCACGCCGTTTGGGTCCACCGCGCTAGTCTGCCCCGTGGCGGTGGATCGCACCAAAGATACCCGGTTTTCCACCGCCCGGAATACCGCCATGGACAGGTGCTGATACTGGCACACCAGACTTTTTGACCAGGCGTCGTTGGACAGGTTCACCAGCATAGATGCCCCGTTGTTCACAAAACTCCGGCTTAAGTACCCAAAGGTGTCCTCAAAACACACCGGAGTCCCGAAGACCACCCCCGTTTCCGCTCCTTGCACCGAAAAAACAGTGGGCATTATTCCCGGCTCCCACAGGTGGGTGTCGCCGTTCAGCAACATTTGGTAAAGCCCCGGGAATAGCTTCTCGAACGGAAAATACTCGGTGAAGGGCACCAAATGCATCTTCGCATACACATCCGGCGTCGGGGGAATCACATTTTGCCCCGGCTTGAACACTACCACGCCGTTATGGTCGATGATTCCCCATTCACCCAGTCTGGTCCAGCCGTCCACTCCGTGGTCATTTCCCAGCACATGGGGCGCCGACGCGGCATCCAGGTAGGTGAGCAACTCCTCCACCAGGGCAAATCGCCGCTGGTCCTGACGGTGCCGATAATGCCACATAATCCGCGGCACAAAGGACGTTTCCGGCCACACCACAAAATCTGTGTCCGGCGCCGCAGCCAAGGCCTCACCGGAAAGCCGAACCAGAAGTCTGAGGTCGTTCCGGTAGGCCGATACTTCATCCATGCCGGGGACGCTGCTCACCCAGGGATCGCTGTTGCTCTGAATCAGCGCCACCTTGGCCTTTGGGGCATCCCCGTAGTCCACCCGGACGGCGATCCCGTAGACCAGAACCCCGGCGAAACAAATGACCCACAACGCCGCGCTCCGCCGGTGACCCCGGGCCGCACTCAAAATCGTCCGGCCTGCCTCCCGGGCGCTCTCCGGCAGCCTGTGGGCAGACCAAATACCTCGACGCAAGGCCGGTTGAGCCTCCGCCAGTACCTGCGCGACCCACGCCGAAACAAACACAATCAGGGCAGACAGACCCCACACACCGGTTACATCGGCAATCTGCATCAGGAGCGTCCAGCGCCAATGGGTATAAGCCGTCACACCGTATTGCAGACCGCCGAAACCCAGGGTCTTCACGTATTCATAGGCCACCCAGATTATCCACTGCAAAATCCAACCGCGCCGGGGAAAAAACACCACCGCCGCCTTCAGCAACGGAAAAGTGGGAATTAAAAAAAACCCGTATACTATCGAAATGACAAAAATACCCATGGGATGAAAGATGGCAAGCCAATAGCTATAAAAGCAACAAAAAACCACGCCAAACATGAAGCCGGCGAACCACAAAAACCTCCAGCGTATCCTTCTCACCAAAAGAAAGACCGGAACCACCGCCAAGTAAGCCAAGACCGGGATCCCTCGTACCGCAATGATAGTCGGATGGGGTAATGCAAAAAACACAGCCGCCAAACCGACGCATACTGCGATACGTATTGTGTCAACGGCGCGTTTCACGGACTACTTTTTTTCCTCCACCGGCAGATCCCACATCGCCTGTTTGAGATCCTTGCCAGGGCGGAAAGCGGCTACATAGTGGGGCCGGACCTTCAGCGCCGCCCCGGTTTTGGGGTTTCGCGCCTTTTCCCTGCCCTTTCGGAGCCGCACCTCAAAGGTTCCAAATCCGCGCAACTCCAGTGTCGCGCCCGCTTTAAGAGAATTTTTGATCTCCGTCAGCACGGATTCCACCATCACCTGTATAACCTTTTTTTCCACCCCTGTGTTCTGGTATACAGACTCGACCAACTCAACCTTGGTAACTTTTTCGGGATTCATAAAAACCTCTACTGTACATTACACTTTATCACCCTAGTGTATAGATAAAATTTATTTTTGTCAACACCCAGCAGCTTGTCAGATGTGATTTTTTAGCTGCTTTGTGAATTTACAAGGCGGAATTTTGCGATAAATCGCAAAAATTACCACTGAATCGGCTAGCCTGACAAACCCACAAGAAAACGCTGATTAACTCAGAATCAAAAGTAAATTTCACCGCAAAGTCTTGAAAATATAGGGAGATAACTAACCTTTACTCCCGAACTTTTTCGACTTCGCGGTAAAAATTCCTTGCTAATCAACGCGTCCCAAGGGACGTGGTATGAAACCCCCGCCCCGATGCAACAGTTCTCTTTGCAAGTTCGCTTGAACCATCGGAGGCTGCGCTTCCTTATTGTACCGAACTCGTAAGTTTAAGGCTTACTGAGAAATTGCAACCAAACATGGCGGCGCTGATATATCCATGGGAGCAGTACTCCCGCCAAAATAAATCAGTACTCTCCTATCTACCGAGCCGACGCTTCCCTCGTCGAGGCAAAGGAAACGTGAAACAATTTCATCATCCGTGATTTTTTTCGCGAAACCGCCTTTTTGGATAAAATTCCCTTATCCCCCGCCGTATCCAGTTGTTTGACCAACTTTTTCAAAGCGGCCTCCGACTCCGAAGCATCCTTTGAATGAACCGCTTCAACAAATTTCCGTGCGTATGTGCGGCTTTCTGCTTTTACCGCCTTATTCCGCAATCTGCGAACTTCACTCTGCTTGTGTCTTTTTTCAGCAGAAGACTGTTTTACTGCCAAAACTACCTCCGTAAATAGAGTAATATCCACTCGACAGGGCACAACAAAAAACTGAAGGATAAAGAAGTTACAGATTTAATCTGCATTTG
>JAITMZ010000002.1 GCA_031290725.1 Spirochaetaceae bacterium | reverse complement strand
CCCTACATGCAGCTTGCCACCTGCCTTATCGGCAAAAGCCGCCACTCCGGGGGCAATATGTTCCGCCACCAGATAGATACGCTGGGCATCCTCATCGACTACGGTTATATCGACAGCGTGCTGCTCAAAGCCGCCTGCATCCACGATGTGATCGAGGACGTGCCCGGCTTTGACCACAACCAGATTCTCAGAATTGATTCCGAATCCCGGCAGGTTTACGATCTGGTGATGGAAGTAACCAAAAAACAAGGCCAGTTCAAGAGCGAATATCTCCGGGGCATCATCGCCCACGGCAGTCAGAAGGCCAAAATTCTCAAATGCGCGGACCGGATTTCCAACATGATCAGCTTGGGTTTTGTTACCAGTTTTGAATTTATCGAGCGCTACTGTGACGAGACCGAGTATTTCGTATTTCCCATCGCCCTGGATGTAGATTACAACATGTATGACGAACTGCTGTCATTGGTTTATGCCCGGCGTCAGTTTCTTGAAAAGATCGGTTACTTCGAGTCAAAAAACTACGACGAATAAGGCAACGCCGATTAGTCTCAATTTTAAGCAGCAACCCCGCCGCGAATCAGCGATTCCTTTATCCGAGGGTGCGCATAGCCTCCTCCGCGCGCTTCTGCAAATCCGCGACGGCGTCTTTTTTCAGCAGCGTCGTGTCCGGGTAGAGCGGTTCTCCGTGGACCAACGTGAAGCAGGGATGCTTTTTCTTGAGCAGCCGGTAAATCCCCCGGGGTTCCCGGTAGACCAGCCGCAGGGGAAGCACCGGCACTTGGGCGTCCACCGCCAGATAAAAGGCGCCCCGCTGAAATTCCCGAATGCCCTCGTGATACAGGTCAAGCTCCCCCTCGGGGAAAAAATGCACCACCCCCCGGCGGCGCAGATGTTTTGACAGCAGGTAGATGAAGCTCTGCAATTCCTTTGGGGTGGACGGACTGGGGACGGCTCCCAGGAGGGTCACAAACAGACCCGCCAGCGCCATGTCAAAATTCCGGGGTAGACTGACCGTGAGGGGCCTCCGGGGAAAAATGTTGAAGATGCAGATCGGACCGTCCAGGTAATGCACATGGTTGCAGATGGTGATCACCCCGGTGTGCTTCACCTTGTTCAGGACTTTTTTGTTCTTGTACTTCAGGTCGAAATACACCCGGTGGGCAATGGTGAGCAGCGGCGCGGCAATCACATAGTGGAACAAAAAGCTGAAAACCCTCAGCGGTGAGGCCCTTTGCTCCACTAAACGGGCGTATTTCCGCAGCCGGGGATTCCCATTGATCATCTGCCGGGTGCGGAAATCGGTGACGGCGCTTTCAAACATCTGCTCCATCTTTTTCACCGAGTAGCTAATGTTGTAGCGCCTCCCCAAGGCCGCGTATTCCCCTTCCATTTTTTTACATTCCCCGGGATGTTCGATCCAGTAGTCCAGTTTATCCCGCAGGTCCAAAAAGTCTCCCTTTTTGAACAGGCTTCGGCCATCCAGGGCAAATTGGGGGGCCGCAGATTTGTTGGAATTGGCGATGACGGGCACCCTGGCGCAGGCGATGGCCTCCAGGCAGGATATGCACTCCAGCTCCACCTCCGAGGCGTGGATGTACACGTCGGTTTTGTATATCAGGTCCACCAACTGTTCATGGGGGATGAAGTCCAAAAAAAACCTGGGCGGATTGGGCAGCCCCAGGGTCTGCCGCAGGTAGCGCTTGTACATGGGGCCCCGGCCCACAAAGCTGATTTGAATCCTGTCCCGGTATTTGGACTGCTTCACCGCCTTGATCACCAAATCCTGCCGCTTTTCCTCCGCCAGTCGCCCTACCATCAGCACGTTGATGGCACCGTCCTCCCGCACTACCTCCGTCTCCGCGGGCTTGAAGCTGTCGGAGATTCCGTTGGAAATCGCATGGAGCCGTGCGTGATAACCGTGCTTTTGTAACTCACCCGCGGCAAACCGGGACGGGCAGTGGATGTTTTCGATATGCCGGTACATCCAGATGCGGAACAGGAAGTAGATAAACGTGTTGGCCACCCCCAGGAGCTTTATCATCATGTTGTAGGTAACGTTCTCCGGCTGACAGTGAAAGGCTCCGCTCACGGGGATACCCATCCGCCGGGCCAGCTTCAGGCATTTCTGTTCGATTTGCCAGGGGAATATAAGGTGCACCACATCCGCACCGGTAAAAGCTTCCCGGATAATTTTTTCATCAAACAGGCCGAAGTGCATGTTGTTTTTGCGGGCCACCGCAGAAACCAGGGGCACCACGTGTTCCTTCACCCCGTACATATCCGGCCCGTCAATCCCGATACCGATAACCCGGACCGTGTGCCCCCGTTTTACCAGCTCCTCCCGGAACCGGTGGGTGGAAATCGCCGTGCCGTCGGTTTTATGGGAAAAATTATCTTCCACAAAAACTATTGTCATATTCTCTCCAAAATCTCCCCGATATCATTTTGTTTCATTGCGGTTTTTTAGCGGAAGTTGTTCGAAAACTTGAGGTTTCCGAACAATCCTATTAGCCTGCCTGCTTCAGCATATCCAGGGCGAATTTATTCGTGGGATACAGTTCCAGCGCCTTATGCACCCAGTTCCGGGCCTCCTGTTTTTTCTCCAGCCGGAGGCAGGCGTAGGCGATACCGGTGTATGTGTTAAA
This sequence comes from Spirochaetaceae bacterium, assembly GCA_031290725.1. Taxonomy (GTDB): domain Bacteria; phylum Spirochaetota; class Spirochaetia; order Treponematales; family Treponemataceae; genus JAISTZ01. The sequence goes on along the minus strand of JAITMZ010000002.1, from coordinate 10,894 downwards.
GTAATCGTCCTTCTGCAAATCCGCCCCGCCGTCCAGCATCCGTTGCAGCTCAACGACGCCCCGCTGGGGATCCCCGAAAGCCCCCGGCCCGAAGGCCCACCGTGAGGCCGTCATGTACTGGCAGGCGGCGTTCCGGGGGTTGAATTCCAGGGCTTTTTTAGCGTTACGCTCCACCTTGAGCCCGTTGGCCATGACCCAGGGCAGGGGTTTGATCATGCAGGCCTGACCGTAATGGACGGAAAGCATCTCGTAGGCCTCGTCGCCGGGCTGGACCTGGGCGGCTTTTTTTGCCAGGTCGATACCCCGTTCATAGCAGCGGATGGCATCCTTCTCCAGCCCGTCCTGTTGGTAGGCCTTGCCCAGAAAATATTCGCACCGGGAAAGCATCACGTCCAGCGCGGAGCCGGACAGACGGGTCTTTGCGGTCTGCACGGTCTGTTGGTAGATGCCCAAGATGGTGTCCGCGCCCAGGGTCTGACCGTAGACCGCATCCCGCAGGGGGATATACCAATCCGGCGGGCCGCCCTGAGCCGCCGCACATGAGGCAAGGATGAAAAATGCCAAAACCGCCGGAAAACCTCTTGTTGTACCCATATCACGCCTAAAACGAATCCTATTCGGTATCCCGTTTTTTGAGCGTTCCGCCCTGGGCAGCCTGTCCCCGGCCCTGGGCCTGTTCCATCAACGCCCGCACCTTGAGGGGCAGCCCGTAGAGGGTGATAAAGCCCTGGGCGTCGTGGTGGTCGTAGAGGCTGCCGGTGGTGAAACTGGCGATGGACTCGTTGTAGAGACTGTAGGGCGAGGAGCTGCCCGCGCCGTAGATGCCGCCCTTGTAGAGCTTCACCTTCACCCAGCCCGTCACGTTTTCTTCCGCCTTGTCAATGAACGCCGTCAGGCTTTCCATCAGGGTGGTGAACCACTTGCCGCCGTAGATGAGCTCGCTCATCTTGAGGGCGATCTGCTGCTTGTAGGCGTAGGTGTCCCGGTCCAGGCAGAGGTGGTCCAGCATTTCGTGGGCGAAGTAGAGGATGGCCCCCCCCGGAGTTTCGTAGACCCCCCGGCTTTTCATCCCCACCACCCGGTTCTCCACGATGTCCGCCAGCCCCACGCCGTTTCTGCCGCCTATCTTGTTGAGCTCCTGAAGCAATTCCAGCGCCCTCAGCTTTTTGTCGTTCAGCGCAATGGGGATGCCTTTCTCAAAGTCGATTTTTACGTATTCCGCCCTGTCCGGCGCCTCCTCCGGCGTTTTGGTGAGCTGGAGCATGTGCTTCCAGTTGGGTTCGTTTTCCGTGCGCTCCAACTCCAGCCCTTCGTGGGACAGGTGCCAGATATTCTCGTCCCGGCTGTAGGACTGGTCCTTCTTCATGGGCACAGGGATATTCCGGGCCTCCAGGTAGGCGATTTCGTCCTCCCGGCTGGCGAGGTTCCACTTGGGATCCCGCCAGGCGGCGATCACGGATAAGTCCGGGGCAAAGGCCTTGATGGCCAGTTCAAAGCGAATTTGGTCGTTCCCCTTGCCGGTTGCGCCGTGACAGATGGCCGCAGCGTTTTTCCGCCGGGCATATTCCACGAGAATTTTGCCAATCAGGGGCCGGGCTGTGGAGGTGCCCAGCAAATACCGGTCTTCATAGACCGCATTGGCCTTGACCGCCGGGTAAATGTAGTCCCGAATGTATTCTTCGCGTGCATCCACCACAAAACACTCGGAAGCGCCGGTGGCGAGCGCCCGCTTTTTGACCGCATCCCAGTCGTCCCCCTGCCCCAGGTCGATGCATACCGCGACCACCCCGAAGTCATAGTTTTCCTTGAGCCAGGGGATGATCACCGTGGTGTCCAAGCCGCCGGAATATGAAAGAATCACCGTATCCTTTGCCATGTTTTACCTCATGAATCAAAATAGTTTTACAATAATACCAAAGACGAAAAAAAAACACAAGGGTATTGTGGGCAGGCCGGTTAAATTTTGGTTAAATTTTTTCTTATGACTGGTATCCAGCCTCCCCCGATAAGGAGCCAACCCCTTGCCGGCACCAATTTCGGGCTGTTTTCTCATTAAGTTGACCCTACGAGCTTCGCCATCGGAGTAAATAACTCCGATTGTTCTGTTCCGAGTAGAACGATTTCTACAAAGAGCCTCGATCTTTCTGTTTTGAGCAGAAAGCATTCTATAAAAAGCCCTGCGTGTGCTTCCGCCTTTTCCCTAAACCCTTGTATTTTGCAAGCGATCGCATTGCGCCACTATACTGTTCCCTTTCGCTTATACCACTGATGTTATCAAAAAATTTCAACAAACCATAACAAAACTCTTGACACTTTCGAAAAGAAGTGATATAATAAGTTTGTTCCGGCAATTGTGTTTGTGCTGGGGCCTCCTTTAGGCCTGCGGGGTTATCTCCGTTGTTATTGACTCCTACCCCGCAGGTCTTTTTTTTCTCCACGGCAATTATTCATAGGTTTCGGAGTACATCGCTACGCTCCCGGCTCCGTGTAACCCGCCCGTCCGATTCCAATATCAGATTGATACTGGGTAGGCAATGACGCGGGAACACATGCCACGGGTACCGCCGGATTGAGGGGGTGGTGGGAGCGGCACCTGCAGTAGCGGGTTTGCTTCCGTTCGACTAGGCCGCTGCGCTCCCACGCCTTCAAACTCGCTTGTACGCTTTGATTTCCCTCTGGATGCGAGACGCGATCTCCGCCTTGGGCACCCGAATCTGTTCCATGCTGTCCCGGAAGCGGATGGTCACGGTGCCGCTTTCCAGGGTCTCGTGATCCACGGTGACGCAGAAGGGCGTGCCGATCTCGTCCTGCCGGCGGTAGCGCTTGCCGATGGAGCCTGACTGGTCGTAGTCGGTCACGTAGTCGTCCTTGAGCTCCTGCTGAATCTCGCGGGCAAGCTCCGCCAGGCCGTCTTTCTTGACCAGGGGCAGCACCGCCAGGGTGACGGGGGCGATTTTGGGGTGGAAGTGGAGCACCACCCGCAGGTCTTCCGCCTCGCCGCTCTTGGCCACGTTTTGCTCGTCGTAGGCGTCGCAGAGGAACATGAGCACGTTCCGGGTCAGGCCCGCGCTGGTCTCGATGATGAACGGGATATAGCGCTCGTTGCCGTTGTCCTGGTCGATGTATTGCAGGTCTTTGCCGGAAAACTCGGTGTGCCGGGTAAGGTCGTAGTTGCCCCGGTTGTGGATGCCTTCCAGTTCGCGGAAGCCCATGGGGAACTCGTACTCGATGTCGTAGGCGTCCCGGGCATAGTGGGCCAGCTCATCCGGGCCGTGCTGGTGCCAGCGCAGTTTGTCCATGCGGATGCCGTGCTTTTCGTAGAAGGCCCAGCGCTGCTTTTTCCAGCCGTTGAACCATTCTTCGTCGGTGCCGGGCTTCACGAAATACTGCATCTCCATCTGCTCGAACTCGCAGGTGCGGAAGATGAAGTTCTTGGTGACGATCTCGTTGCGGAAGGCCTTCCCCACCTGGGCGATGCCGAAGGGAATTTTCATCCGGTTCGACTGGATTATGTTCTTGTAGTTCACATAGATACCCTGGGCGGTCTCGGGCCGGAGGTAGATGACGCTCGCCGTGTCCTCCGCAGGGCCGATGTTCGTCTTGAACATGAGGTTGAACTTGCGGACGTCGGTCAGCTCGCCGCCGCACTCGGGGCACTCCTTTTTCGCGAGCTTCCCCTGGTCGATCTGGTCAGCCCGGAAGCGCTGTTTACACTTCTTGCAGTCCACCAGGGGGTCGGTGAAGTTCTCCACATGCCCGGAGGCTTCCCAGACGCGGGGGTGCATGAGAATCGCCGCGTCCAGGCCCACGATGTTGTCATGCAGCTGGGTCATTTCCTTCCACCAGGCCCGCTGGATGTTGTTTTTGAGTTCGATGCCGATGGGGCCGTAGTCCCAGGCGCCGTTCTGTCCGCCGTAGATCTCGCTGGACTGGAACACAAAGCCCCGCCTCTTGCACAGGCTCACGATCTTTTCCATGGTGCTTTCTTGGTTTGCCATAATTCACCTCTCTAGAATAAAGTATACACGGAATGTAAAAAATGTCAAGCCGATCGTGCGCCTGGGATTCCGTGCCCACTGTAAGCGCTGAACGGTGGTTGAGGGTGGCCGCCGCCCGTCACGGGCTGTTCACAGTCTACTACCAACAGTGCAGCCAGCGCCGCCGCAAAAATCATCATTTTTTTCATCGTATCCTCCATAAATTTTTTATCTGTTTCTCATTACCGCACCCTTGACATGCACTTTTTTTTATGGTATACTTATGGGATGATATATTATCGCTCTTTATTAAGGAGATAAACAATGAATCCCATGTTTGAAAAGTACCAAGGGGCACCGTGGTTCGTCCACACTGAAAAGGACCCCTATGCCCAGACCAGCGCGAAGGTTTGGGAAGAACTGGCAAAACTGCGCGTTAAGTATCCCATGGTGCCCGGCACCGAAATGGTATACCTGGACGACACCACGCCGGAGGGGATCAGCCGGGAGGACTACAAGGCGGGAAACAACAACCTGTTTGTGTTTAAGAAGGGAACCTTCGATTCCGCGGAGATCCGGGCGAAAAACGCGGACGAAAAACGGCTGATTTTCTATGTTCATGGGGGCGGCTTTGTGCGGGGCAACGGCAAATACTGCCGGGTAAACGCCATTAACCAGGTTCAAAAAATCGGACTTTCCGTGGCGGCCTGCGAGTACCGCACCGCTCCGGAGTACAAAGAACCCTGTGCCCTGGCGGACGTGGAGGAATCCTACAATTTTGTGGTGAACAATCTGGGTTACGATCCGTCCGGCATCATCATTTTGGGGGACTCGGCGGGGGGCACCCTGGGATTGGGTCTCTGCAACCGCCTGAAGGCCCAGGGCAAAAAACTGCCCGGCGCCTGCGTGTGGTTTTCCCCCTGCCTGGATTTAACCCTCAGTTTTGACAGCCACCGGGTCAACATCGGCAAGGATTTATTTTTCCCCAAGCCCGTGGCTGCGGTTATCCCCCTGTTTGCGCCCGACCCAAGCCGATACAAGAACCCTGAAGTTTCCCCCTACTGGGGTGATTTCGCCGGATTCCCGCCCACGTATTTTTGTGTCGAAGACACGGAGGTATTTTGCAGCGACTCTTTGGAGGCTGCGGCAAAGATGCACAGCGCCGGCGTTACGGTGAAATGTCATGCGTTTCACGGGCTTTGGCACACCTTCCCGTTAACTTGCCCCACGACACCCATGGCGGACGTGGTTTTCCAGGAAGTAAAGGCCTTTATCGGTTGATTCGCGGCGAGGGTTGGGAATTGCCCGGTTTTTGTGTAAAATTACTGCATAAACACAAATTTTTTATAAAATTCGTGTTTATGTTCGTGATTTTGTCTTGACAAAAATAAAATTCTGTGATATACTATGAGTGTATACGTTCTCTTTACGATGGTACCTGAATGCTTTTCTCCGGCTAATATCCTTGTGCGTGTTTTGAGTCTGGTTGTGAGTTCCCATTTCAGTAACAGTAGAAAGATGACGCGGCAGTGCCGGTTTTTTGTCGGCACATCAAGTTAGCCGGGGAGCCCGGTAAAAGGAAAGAAAATGGCTCAAAAAATTTATGTAGGTAATCTAAACTACAGCACGACAGAAGACATTCTGTCCAGTAGCTTCTCCCAGTTCGGCGAAGTCACTTCGGTATCGGTTATTAAAGACCGGTTTACGGATCAGTCCAAAGGATTCGCCTTCGTGGAAATGGCGGACAACGACGCTGCGGACGCGGCGATCGCAAAACTGAATGGGCAGCAGATCGATGGACGCCAGGTGCGGGTGAGCATCGCCGAGGATCGCCCCCGGCCTGCCCGCCCACCCCGGAGCGGCGGCTTTGGCGGCGGCGGCGGTGGTCGGCGTGACGGCGGCTACCGTTAGAGAGTAAGCGCGGCGAATTTCGCGCTTGCAAAGTGTAAATCCTGCGAAAAATTTTTTCGCAGGATTTACACTTAAACTACACACCATGACCACATTGCCGGATTCGTTTTCGGATTTTCTCGAAAACGGTTGTGACCGTTGTCGTTTTATCCTCGACCGGTTGGCCGTACGGGGTATTACAGGTCAAATTGTTACATTGGGGATGCAGCGGCACATCGTGGTACAGTTTGCGCCGCGCTTTTACAATCCCCTATTCAAACTCAAGACGGTGATCACCCACTATGACCGTGTGTTCGGCAGCCCTGGGGCTAATGATAACAGCGCCGCGGTTTTTCAAATAATTGATTGGGTGGAACGGTTGAATAAGGCCCGGCGCTTCCACAACGTGCGGATATTCTTCACCGACGGCGAGGAGTTGGGGGGCGAAGAGGGCGTGCGGGAACAGGGTGCCTTCGGTATTGCCAGCCGCTTCAAAGCCCTGGGTATCCTCAACGACGACGTGTATGTCTTCGATTGTTGCGGTCGGGGGGATGTGTTTGTGCTGTCCGCAACGGGAGTGCGGAATGCGGGGAATCAGGCTTTTAATCATCGCTTTACCGGACTGTATCATCGCACGGAGGATTTGCTCCGGCTGGCAGCGCCGGACCGCTGGGTGAGCGTCCCCGTGCCTTACAGCGATAACGCGGGCTTTTTGGCCTGTGGTATCCCGGCGGTGGCCATCACTCTGCTGCCCGCGCCGGAGGTATCGGCCTATCTGGGGGAACTGAGGCGGGATAAAAAGCTGGAAACCGATATGCTCAACCACGACATGAAAGCCCAGGAGCGTCTGCCGGAAACCTGGCGGCTTCTGCATACCCCCGAAGACAATGCAGGATCTCTGACGCCGAAATCGTTTGCCCACATGGCCAGATTGTTGGACACCCTGACCATCCAAAAAGACCTGCGATAAGAACTAATTTTTTTTTAAATGCCGAAGCACTTCATCGCCCATTTTTTTGGTGCCGATGAGTTTGCCCGCAGCTTTCAAGGCGGTCGAATCCATGCCGGCGATGTCCGCTGTGCGCCAGCCCGCATCCAAGGCGGCTTCCACGGCGCACTCAACCGCATCCGCAGGGCCGATCAGGTTCAGGGAATAACGAAGGAGCATGGCCGAGGAGAGAATCGCGGCCAGGGGGTTGGCCTTGCCCGTGCCGGCGATGTCCGGAGCGCTTCCGTGGATTGGCTCGTAAAGGCCGGGCTTGCCGGACTCCCCCAGGGACGCGGAGGCCAGCATGCCGATAGAGCCGGTAATTTGGCTGGCTTCGTCGGAGAGAATGTCGCCGAACAGATTGCTTGTGACGATCACATCGAACTGACCGGGGTTTCGGACCAACTGCATGGCGGCGTTGTCCACGTACATAGGGGAAAGCTCTACCCCGGGATAGCATCCCCGCAGAGATTCCGCCACCTCACGCCATAAGCGGCTGGATTCCAGGACATTGGCCTTGTCCACCAGGCAGAGGCGGCCCCGGCGCTTTTGGGCGGACTGGAAACCGATTTTCAATATTCGCTCGATCTCCGCCCAGGAGTATTTTTCCGTGTCCCAGGCGAACTTGCCGTTCGCCGTGTCTTCGCTCCGGCCCCGGTCACCGAAATAGATGCCTCCGGTGAGCTCCCGGACGATGAGTATGTCCAAGCCGCCCTGGATAATCGAATCCTTCAGGGGACAGGCAGCGGAAAGCTGGGGGAAAATTCGGGCGGGACGGAGGTTGGCGAAGAGGGCCATGGCGGAACGGAGACCGAGAATGGCCTGCTCCGGGCGAAGGCGGCCGGGAAGGGCGTCCCACTTGGGGCCTCCGATGGCACCGAATAACACGGCGTCGCTTTTCATGCAGGTTTGCAGGGTTTCGTCCGGCAAAGGCACACCGGTTTTGTCGATGGCCGCGCCCCCCGCAGGACAGGGGACGCACATAAATTCGTGACCGAAGATGTCTCCCACGGCGCACAATACCCGCTGTGCCTGGGCCGCTACCTCCGGGCCGATGCCGTCACCGGGCACCACGGCGATATGGTACTTCATGGCAAGCGGACGACGGGAATTGAACCCGCGTGTGGAGCTTGGGAAGCTCCCATACTACCATTGTATTACATCCGCACAGATATACAAAATAGCACAACGAAAAAAATAAGTCAAGATAATTTACGGCGATTTACAAATTTTTTGCAAAATTTTTTGATTCCCGGCGAAATTCTTCTTTGCTTAGCTCCCGAACAATTTTTACCGTGGTTTCGTGGGGGACGATCAATTTTGCGGCGCTTTTTTGCCGATCCGGCCCCGCACCGAAAATACCGGCGGGCTCAACAGGACTGACTATGGGATTGCGGGGATCCCGGGGATTCACTTCTACCACCTGCCCGCACCGTCCGTCGGAGAGGAGCACATAGGTGCCGATGGGATACAGGGAAAGGACCCGAAGCAAAACATTCGCCACCTTGGGGTCGTACAAACGGTTCGCGCCGGTGAGAATTTCCACCATGGCCCGGTGGGGGGATATGGACAGGCGCGAGGGCCGCGGGGTACAAAGCGCCTCGTAGGAGCAAATCACCCCCAGAATCTTGCCGAATGAGGAAATGTACTCGCCGGTGAGTTGTTTGGGGTAACCCGATCCGTTTTCCCGCTCTTGGTGCTCCAGCACGGCGGTGACTATCGGTGGGGAAAACTGGGCGGAGGCCAGTATTTTCGCCGACATAGACACGTGTTTGATGCTCTCCCGGTGTTCGACGGGCAGTTTTTTTTCGCCTTTGTACGTGTCATTGGACAGGTAAAACATACCGGCTTCGTGTACCATAGCGGCCACGGTGAGGTCTACCAGATGCTGCCGGGTCAGAGCGAATTCAAGTCCCACCAGCACCGCCAATACGGCGGAATGCATACAATGGTATACCAGCATTTTGTGGGTTTCTTCCAGGGTTCCGCTGCCGTCGTAGAGCATTTTTACATGAAGAAAAAGCCGGCGGTTTTGTATAATAAAATCGCACAGTTTTTCCGCCGCCTTGACGATTGCCTTGCTGTCCAGGGGATGATATTCCCTGGTTACGGTGAATAGACCGCTTAGGTATGCGCAATAATTATCGTACACCGACTGGCAAATTTTGATTTGTTCGGCGCCGCTTTTGGTTTTAAGCTCTTCCTGATCGAGAACGGATGCCGGAACTGCCGGTTGTGCCGTCGTGGACAGGGGGACTCCGGCAGAAAAAACCGCCTTCACTTCCCAATTGTACAGGAAAGCCTTAAGGCGGTCGGTGAAGGGCAGTTTCGCCGGAAGCAGGAGGAAGCTATCCAGCGTCACGTCGGAGGAAAAACAGGAGTTGCCGCTGACCGTTCTCACATCGTAGCTATTCATGGGGTACCTCTTGGAAAGGGGCGGGCGTAAATTTCTTTTGACAGTTCACTGGTCACGCTTTTATCTACCTGTGACACCGCCGCCACGGCAAAATAATATATCCGCCCGTTCTGAAGACCGTGGATATGGAATGACCGGGTGTTTCCCGCGTTTATGGGGGACTCCCCTTCCGCCGCGATCCGTCCCAGGTATTCACCGGGGCGCTCGCCATAGTATACCAGGTAGCCCGCGGTGGTACTATCCACCGATGCTGTCCAGATGAGGGTCACCGTCCCGTCGCCGGCTTGGGCCTGCACTTCAAAGGGCGGCAGGGGGAGCGGCTCTTCTTTCCAGTTCAGGGTTATCTGGGTGATCCGGGGGCTTTTGGTACCCGCGCCGTCGGAATACAGGGCGGCCGCGACCTGGAAGGCTTCACCGGTGATGCGGGAAGACGACCGAAAACCGAGATGGGAGCTGTTCGGTGCGGCGGTGACGGGAATCCAAGGGGGCTCATCACTGGTCCAGGTGAGGGGATCGTTTCCCGCGCGGACGAAAAATTGGACACCGGTCTCCGGAGGGGTATCCAGTAGAGCCGAGAGGGATTCAAACACCGAGCCTTTTGCTGCGGTGACAGTCGTGGTTTCAAAACGGGCGTTCCCATCCCGGTCGTACAGGTTGCGGTGGCCGCCGCCGGGGAGGTAGATAAAATCGTCATCATAGGAGGTTTGGCCTACGGTGCGGATGATGCGCAGGTCATCAATGGAGCCGAAGAAATCTTGGCATAGGTTCAGTTCTGCCGGGGCGCCGCTTATGGGCACCAGGACGGTTCCCCCCTCGGCGCCGGTGGTGGTGAGGTAGGCAATAGCTTCCATCTGGCCGTCGATGCAGTATTCCAGGGCGCCGGTGCTTACGTCGAAGCTTACCCGGTGGTGTGCCCAGATACTGGGAATGATAACCCGGCGGCTGGTGAGAGATATTTCCCCCCCATTGGCGCTGTAGCCGTCAAAGATGTTGGTGAATGTCCAGACGAAGCGGCTCTGGTAGAAGGTGCCGCTGACGAGCTGCTGTAGTGCCCGCAAATCGTCTCCCCGGGGGCCCCTGGTTTGGGCGTCCACTATCCGGGAGGAACGCCACTGGAATACAGTTTCGCCACTTCCGGCCACGGAAGGCCGTATCCACACCTCGATGGTGAAGGAGCCCAGTACCCCCGCCTGGCCGAATAATGACCGCGGCCCCCCGTCCAGGATGATACCACCCTTGCCTGACGCGAAGGCGGCCTTGGTGTGGCTGATCATCCCCGGTACACCCATAACCTTTGAGTCTCGAAGGGTGTAATTTTTTGCCCGGTCCTCCGGCAGGGGGGCTTCAAAATCCAGCCACAAATCGGTATACTGATCTACGGAGTTGGTGTTTTTTTCCAGTTCCAGGCTTTGGTAGCCGAACCTGCCCGTGCCCCGCCCAATACCGGCGGCATAGGTCAGATTGCCCCAGCCGGCTTTGCCGCCGAAGGTGGCGCTTTTGACGGCACCGTGAAGGGGCGGCAGAAAGTAGACAGTCAGGAGAAACACGGCTGCCAGACGTAGTACGATGGAGAACGGTATGAATGACCTGCGAAAACAATTACATGAAACGGCTCTCAAAGCT